>CAZPYX010000005.1:0-51194 GCA_964590635.1 uncultured Bdellovibrio sp. | reverse complement strand
AATTGCAAAATTTGGTGAAGAGTTAAGATTTTGCTGATCGAAGTTCGGCCTCTGCCGACGCCACGATGGCGTGAACCGAGCGAAGCTCGGCGGCAGTTGAGCCTGGATGGCGTGCCGAACGAAGCATCAGTAAAAGCTTAGCTCTTCACCAAATCCCCGCATTTAGCACCACACTAATGGCGCAGTTTATGAATCTTTTTTGCTCTCGTCACATCATTTTCACTCTCTAAAGGCCTTTGCGTGTACAGCAGTCCGATGCGAAAATGCGCGACCCCGCCCTGCAGAGGATAATGAAAATAACCGCCAAACTGCATCCCGGTCATCGAGTTCGCTGAATTGTTCGGACCACTGACATCCCCCGCTTGTTGACGAATGCCAAGCTCCAAACCGTAGTCCATCGCGGCTTGAGCTGTGCCTGCCACACTGACAAGGATCATCGACATTATTAGAAACAACTTTTTCATTCATACCTTACCTCGTTATTAACGATGGATACCACCGCCATGAAAGCCGCCAACGGGAAGTTGCACATTGGATATTTTGATGTCACTGATCGTGACAAGACTGGTTTCCTTATTGACCAAGGCTTTCCCGATCATATTGAAAGTGCCATAATACTCTTTATTCTCTCGATTTATTTTGAACGCCGAGGTCGTGTCAATCACGCCCTCTTGAAAAGAGTCTACTTGAGGTTGATAGATCGTAATCGCCTGCTTGTTCGCAAGCGTATAATCTTTGGGCCAAGCTAGATCATCGGAGGATTTTGTCGCAGTTAGCACGACAGAAAAATATGAGCAGAGAAAAACCGAAAAAAAACATCTCATTATTCCCCCTTTGCCAACATCCTAGGGACAGATTTGCAAAGGGGAAATGTGCTTGCGTAAAATGCAAACTTTTATGTGTTTTTTCGCAACCACTCAGCCATGGGCAAAGCAAAGTATGTGAAAATCACATCGGCACCAGCTCTGCGCATAGAATAAAGTGTTTCCACCATCGCACGAGTTTCATCAATGAGACCGTGTTTCGCTCCCAACTTGATAAGTCCGTATTCGCCACTAACATTGTAGGCTGCCACTGGGATATTAGTATGTGCTTTCACCTTCGCGATAATATCTAGATAGCTCAGCGCTGGTTTCACCATCACCATGTCTGCACCTTCAGCCACATCGAGATCAATTTCACGAAGTGCTTCGCGAGAGTTGCGGAAATCCATTTGATAAGTTTTTTTGTCGCCAAATTTTGGAGCAGAGTCTAAGGCTTCACGGAAAGGACCGTAGAAACTAGAAGCATATTTTACAGAGTAAGAAAGAATTCCGGTGTCGGTAAAACCCGCTGAATCTAAGGCATCACGGATCGCCCCCACACGACCGTCCATCATGTCAGAAGGAGAAACAATGTCGGCTCCATTTTGCGCATGAACTAGGCACATTTTCGCCAAAATCTCGACTGTTTCGTCATTAACAATAATACCATTGCGAACGACACCGTCATGGCCATCCGAAGAATAGGGATCTAAGGCCACATCTGTGATTAAAGTCACATCTGGGAACTTATCGCGAATCATTCTCAAAGTAGTAGGAAGCAAGCCATTTGGATTTAAAGACTCTGTTCCAGTTTGGTCCTTCTTCGTCTCTGGCAAAGCAGGGAAAAGATCGAAGGTTTTAACCCCTAATTCGACCGCTTTTCCAACTTCTTCCAGAATCATATCGGGACTATGACGAAAAATTCCAGGCATTGAGGCAATTGCTTGCTTTTGAGCTTGGCCTTCGCATAAAAACAGAGGCAAAACGAGCTGGGAAACACGTAACTCTGTCTCTGCCACCATTTGGCGCAGGGCTTCAGATTTGCGATTTCTTCGGGGTCTTTGAGTGAGCTTCATAATACCTCCACCGGGGTTCTGGAACTGAGCTTAAAACTAGTAGTGAAATGACCAGTAGCATGGGGTTTCATTCATCTCGATGATATTTCGTTCATCTAGATGACATTTCAATGACACTTTAATGAAAGTTTACTGATACACCTAATACCAATGGAAGATATACTTCTCGTTCACAGAAAATCCAATCGAAACTTTTTTGCCGAACCTTCGGCAGACTTTTCACCGGCCCTGCAAGACGCCGCGATCTGGAAAACATGTTTGCGCAAAATTCTTTTTTGCCGCGAAGACGAGTTGAATAATTTTTTGGATTATATCGAACCCGAAGATAAAGTTCTTCGCGGTGAAGACGCCCTCTCACTTCTTCTAGAAATTCTTTGCGGCTTGCATTCACCTATTGTTGGTGAAACTGAAGTCCTGGGTCAGTTCAGAACCTTCGTTGAGACTCGCAAGCAAATGAAAGATCCTCTTTTCTCTGACAGCCAGAAATGGTTGAACTTTATCACTGCAGAGGTAAAGAAAACTCGCTCAGAACATCTCGTTGGTATTGGTTCACAAAGTTACGGCAGTCTTTTACGCCGTTACACGAAAGATCTTGATTCCGTTACTATCTGCGGATCTGGCCAACTAGCCCAAGAGATCCTGCCTTGGGTGGCTCATAAAAAATCAGTTCAAATTATTTGCCGTGATCCTGCGAAGCTTCAAGCCTTCGCAGAAAAATACGACAATCTGACTATTTCTACTTACAACGAAGCCTATGTTCATGGCGAAGCGATGGTTATCGCAGCGCCTGTCGGTGATGCACGTATTCTGGAATTATTAGGCAAACAAGACACACGCCCTGCCAGTGTCTTCGACTTGCGCGGCGAAGATAATAAGCTTGCTGTGCTTGCTGCCGATCAATTTCTACATGTTAAAGTCATGAGTCTTCAACAATTCTTTAGTGAAATTGAAGAAAACAAAAAAGATACGCAAACCAAGCTAGAGACAATCAAAGCATACTTGCTTGAGAAAGCTTTAGCCTTCACACAAAGAACAGAGCTTCGTCCACTTGGTTGGGACGATATATGCGCCTGAAAATTTCCGCACGAAAAAGTGACTTGGCCCGCCTCCAGGCCTATATGGTTGGCGACTCTTTAAAAGCACAAACTCCCGGATTAGAAATCGAATATCGCTTCAAAGAGTCTTTGGGCGATAAAAATCTGACCGATGCTCTTTGGCAGATTCCCGAAAAAGGTGTTTTCACTGAAGACTTCTATGGCGAGTTGATTCGCGGTGAAACCGACATGGTTGTGCACTCGTGGAAAGATCTTCCCACGGAATTGAAATCCGACACGGAGATCGTGGCGACTTTGCCTCGTGCGGATCAGCGTGATCTTTTGTTGGTAAAGAAATCTCACTTCGAAAAAATGCGTTCCTCTAAGGCGATGCGTGTTTTCAGCTCCTCGCCTCGTCGTGAATACAACCTCACTGGATTTTTTAAATCTCATTTGCCGTTCAATTTGGACAACGTGAAGTTTGAAAGCGTGCGCGGAAACATTCCAACCCGCATTCGTAAGCTTCTTGAAGCTAATGAAACTGATGGGTTGATCGTGGCCAAAGCGGCCTTGGATCGTCTGTTGACAGCGCCTCAATCTGAATTCGCTGACGTGCAAAAACTTCTGCGCGGTTATTTGAACGAATTGGAGTGGATGGCATTGCCCTTGTCCATCAATCCCAATGCTGCCGCCCAAGGAGCCTTGGCGGTGGAGATCCTTGCCACCCGTTCTGATATGCGTGAATTGCTATCGAAGATCGATCATCCTGCGACTTATTCTTGTGCCGACAAGGAACGCAAAGTGCTGGCAAGTTTTGGTGGCGGTTGCCATCAGAAAATTGGCGTTGCAGTTTTGTCTCGCTCTTATGGAGAGATCACGATTCTTAAAGGTCTGACTGACGCAGGAGTCGTACTCGATAAAAGAGAACTCACGCCAAGCACTGCCATCACTCAATATTCTGCAACACAAATGTGGTCCGGCGAAGTGAATGCTGAACGCCAAGCTTTGACAAATTGGTCTTTGCCTTCCGGCACAAATGCTTTGTATGTGGCTCGCAGTGAAGCTTGGTCGCAAAATCTGCAAGCCGACTCTTATTTCATTTGGACCGCAGGACTCAAAACATGGAAATCCCTCGCGCAAAAAGGCGTGTGGGTTCATGGCAGCTCTGAAAGTATGGGCGAGCAAGAAGAAGCACGTCTAGATGTTCTTGCTGGAGTCCCTATCAAATGGGCTAAACTATCCCACGATTCGGGTTTTGAAGAAAACCAAGCAGTGATGCCTTTGGTAGCCACTTATGCTTTGCAAACGAAAGAGGACTTTAGTTCTCTTGCAAACAAAGAGGCTTTCTTCTGGAGCAGCGGCAGTCAGTTTTTAGCGGCTGTGAAACAAGCTCCACAAATTTTAGAAAAACAACACGCCTGCGGACCGGGAAACACCTACAAAGTGATTCACCAGTATCTGGCGGAAAAAAATATGTACGATCCTTCCCGTCTAAGAATTTTCTTGGACCAAGAAGACTGGAGACAACAATGCACAAAGTAACATCTGAAGAACTTTTTCAACGCGCCCTCAAAGTCACTCCAGGAGGAGTTCACTCTCCAGTAAGATCGTTCAAAGGCTTGGACCGTGCTCCTGTTTTCTTTAAACAAGCTGAAGGAGCTTTCCTTACTTCTGTAGAAGACAAAAAGTATATCGACTTCTGTCAAAGCTTTGGCCCCTTGATCTTAGGACACAGAGATCCTGAAGTGGCTGAAGAAGTTCACCGGATGGTGGATACGGCTTGGACATTTGGCGCGACAGAGATCTTTTCTTTGGAACTTGCTGAGTGGATCTCAACAACTCTTCCTTTCATGGAAAAGTTGCGCTTCGTTTCTTCTGGAACAGAGGCGGTGATGAGTGCCTTGCGTGTCGCTCGCGCAGCTACGGGTCGTAATAAAGTTTTGAAGTTCGAAGGTTGCTATCACGGACATGTGGATAACCTTCTGGTTAAAGCTGGTAGCGGACTTGCCGGCGCTGCCGCTTCTTCAAGCGCTGGTATTTCTGCAGAAGTAGCCGCTTTGACTCTTGTCACTCCATTGGATGACGAAGAGAAACTTGCAGAAGTTTTCCAAGCTCAAGGGAAAGATATCGCTGCGGTTATAATTGAACCACTTCCTGCGAATTACGGATTGTTAGTGCAACGTCCTGAGTTCTTGAAAAAAGTGGCTGATCTTTGCGAAAAGAACGGCACTTTGTTGATCTTTGACGAAGTGATCTCTGGATTCCGCGTAGGTCTTGGCGGCATGGTTGAAAAAACCGGAATTCGCCCTGACCTTGTGACCTATGGAAAAATCATCGGTGGTGGTTTCCCTGTGGGTTGCTATGGTGGTAAAGCTGAATTGATGAACATGGTTGCTCCAAGTGGCGATGTTTACCAAGCAGGAACTTTGAGTGCGAATCCAATCGGTATGCGCGCAGGCCTTACGACTCTTAAAAAAATGCAGCGCCTTGATGGTTGGAACATCTTGGAAAAACGAACTGCTAAGTTTGCAGAAACTTTGCGTGCAGGCTTTGCTAAAAAAGGTCTTCCTTTGAAAATCGAGAACACGGCTTCGTTGTTCTGGATCCATGGCAATGCTTCTTCAACAATTCGTACCATTGATCAAATTCCTAAAGATCAAAGTGCTACCTTCAAAAAATTATTCCTGAAGTCTTTGGATAAAGGTGTTTACTTGGCTCCTAATGCTTACGAGGTGGGTTTTGTTTCCATGGCCCATTCTGATGAGTTGTTGGAACAAGCAGCCCAAATCATTATCGATTCGGCGGAATAGTCCACTATGACGAAGAAGTTCCTCAAACCTAACCTGAAAACAGTCTTGGCGATCATTTGGTTCGCCTTTACGTTTTCATTGGTTACTTGGTGGTGGATCTTCTTCCTTTTGCGTTTCCGCAGTGACACTTCCCATCGCATGTTCGCCTGGGAAGGTTCGATCTTGATCGCCTCTGTCTTGATTGGCGGTGTGGCTTTGATTCTTTTTAGCTATCGCGATCAAAAACGCCACCAACGTTTGCGTTTCTTCTTTTCGACTTTCAGTCACGATATCAAAACTTCGATTGCTCGCCTGCGCTTGCAAGCGGAAGTTCTGGAAGAAGATCTTCACGGGAACAACAACCCGGTAATGAGACGCCTGATTCACGACATTCAACGTTTGGACCTACAACTTGAGAACTCTTTATTGCTAGCGAACCTTGAAGATGGCCAGCTGCTGCATGAAAAGGTCTCTTTGAATGATCTTTTTGGTTCTCTTCGCAATGAGTTCCCTGATTTGTCTTTAGAGATCGAAAAGGAAGCGCAAATCCAAGGGGATCGCAGAGCCCTTATGAGCGTCTTCCGTAATCTTCTGCAAAACTCTGTCATTCACGGAAAAGCCAACACTGTTAAAATCAAAGTACGTGCAGTCTCCAGCAATCGCCTTGAGCTGATCGTTGAAGATGATGGCTTAGGCTTCAAAGGCACCTTGGCAAAACTTGGTTCTGAAATTTTGATTTCCACAGACTCTCGTGGAAATGGCATTGGACTTTTGATCACCAAACGTCTTTTGGCCAAAATGAAGGGGGATATTCAGTTTCATTCTAAAGAGAATTCAGGCTTCCAATCTGTGATTCAGGTGGAGGGTTCTATCAAATGAGAAAAATCCTTCTTGTGGAAGATGACTTGTCCTTAGGTGAAACGCTGACAGAACGTCTTCGCAAAGACTATGACGTTTCTTGGGGCAAAACCTTGGCAGAAGCCTGGGCTTTGTTTTCAAAAACCAAGGACTATGATTTAGTTCTTTTAGATGTCGGCCTTCCCGATGGCAGCGGTTTTGAATTGGCAGCGAAAATCAAACAGATCTCTCCGGTGCTTTTTTTGTTTTTGACAGCTCAAGCCGATGCAGAATCTCGTCTTAAAGGTTTTGAATTGGGCGCGGAAGAATACATTCCCAAGCCTTTCCACTTGAAAGAGCTTTTAATCCGCGTCAAACACGTTCTTGATGCTCACGCCCCTGTGCGTGACATCATTCTTGAACAGTGTGTGATTAATTTTACAAACATGTCGGTGAAAAGATCATCCGGGCAAATTGAATACCCGCCTGTGACCGACATGAAGATCTTGCAGTTATTAATTGATAAATCTCCCCGAGTTCTTAGTCGTGATGAAATCATGAATGAAATTTGGGGCGTTGATAAAAATCCCAGCGTCCGCACTATCGACAATATTATTGTCCGCCTAAGACAACTCTTGGGTGACGACGGAGAAAAGCATATCCGCTCCGTTCGGGGTGTGGGCTATCAATGGGCTACGGAGGAAACACCATGAATGAACTTTTTAAAAACGCACTCAACAGAACACCGCAAAAAAACCCGCCGATTTGGTTCATGCGCCAAGCAGGACGCTACCATAAGCATTACCAAGCGTTGCGTGCGAAGCATTCATTCATGGAACTTTGCAAACAGCCAGAACTTGCGGCGCAAGTTGCATTAGGCCCTGTCGAAGAGTTTGATTTTGATGTCTCTATTCTTTTCAGCGATATCTTGTTTCCATTGGAAGCCTTGGGCATGGGATTGGATTACACAGATCATGGTCCTCAATTGGCTTACAGACTGTCCCATGAAACTATCGGCAACTTAGGTGATGTGAACAAGGCCATTGAATTCATGCACTTCCAAAAAGAAGCTGTCACTGCCACTCGCGCAGTTCTTCCATCCAACAAGAGCTTGATCGGTTTTGTCGGTGGTCTTTGGACTTTGTTTGTCTATGCAACAGAAGGCTCTCATGCGGGTTCCTTGATTCAATCTAAAAAGAACATCCATCTTTTCCCTCAGTTCTTGGAAAAAATGTATCCTTTGATCAAAGAAAACATCCGCTTGCAACTTGAAGGCGGCGTCGAAGTCGTGATGATCTTTGATACGGCGGCTGGAGAAGTTTCTCCAATGTTCTTCCAAGAATGGATTCAACCCGTTTTGGCGAATTTGGCGAAGGCCTACCCTGGCAAAATTGGTTACTACTCTAAAGGGACACAAAATGTGTTCTTCAATAAAGCCTTCACGGATCTTCCGTGGGCAGGTCAAGGCTTTGACCATCGCTGCTTCATCCCTGAGTGCTTCAAAGTTCAAAGCAAAGGCTTCGTTCAAGGAAACTTCGATCAAGGTTTGTTGTTCATGGACGATGCCGATTTCAAAAAGTCTCTGCACACGTTCTTGGCTCCGATGAAAGACATGAGCATCGAACAACGTGCCGGTTGGGTTTGTGGTCTTGGTCATGGTGTTCTGCCAAAAACTCCTGAAAAGAACGTAAAGCTCTTCATAGATACGGTCCGCGAGGTGCTCTCATGATGAAAGATCTTTTGGCGAAATACGATGTCCCGGCTCCCCGTTATACATCTTATCCGACCGTGCCCTACTGGGAAACAAATCCGACGTCTGATCAATGGGTCAGCCATCTAAAGACGACTTTGCAAGAAGGAACCGGTGGATGGTCTTTATATCTGCACATCCCTTACTGTGAATCTTTGTGTACTTTCTGTGGTTGCAACACGATCATCACGAAGGACCACAAAAAAGAATATCCTTATGTGGATATGGTTCTTAAAGAATGGCAGCTTTATTTGGATCAAGTTCCAGAGCTTCTGCAAAAGCCTTTGAAACACATCCATTTGGGTGGCGGAACTCCGACGTTCCTGTCGGCTGAAGCATTGACTCAACTTCTTCGCCCTATTTTATCCCGAGTAAAAATTGATCCCAATGATTTCGAAGGCTCCATCGAAGTGGATCCTCGTCGTACCAATGCAGAGCAATTGAAAGCTCTTCGTGAGTTGGGCTTTACACGTGTGAGCATGGGTGTGCAAGATTTCAATCCTGAAGTGCAACGCCTTGTGAATCGCATTCAGCCATTTGAAATCACAGCAGGTCTGACGAATGCTGCCCGTGATATGGGTTATTCTTCTGTAAATTTTGACTTGATCTATGGTCTGGCAAAACAAACCGCTGAGTCTTTCCGTGAAACAGCGGAATTGACCGTGAAACTTCGCCCAGATCGCATTGCGCTTTATAGCTTTGCATTGGTTCCTTGGATCAAACCACAACAGCGCTTATTCAAAGACGAAGATCTTCCAAAGGCGATGGAAAAGCGTGAGCTTTATGAAATCGCTCGCGGCATCCTGCTAAAAGCGGGATACGTTGAAGTGGGCATGGACCACTTCGCCTTGGCCACGGACAACTTGAGTGTCGCTTTGAAAGAAAAACGTCTGCACAGAAACTTCATGGGCTACACGGATCAACGCACTGATGTGTTGTTGGGTCTGGGTGTGTCTTCTATTTCTGAAACTCCTTACAGCTTTCACCAGAATGAAAAAGTTTTGCCTTTGTATGAGGCGGCTTTGAATGAAGGTCGCTTGCCGACTCTTCGTGGGCACGTTCTAACCGAAGAGGACCGTATCCGTCGTCAGCAAATTTTATCTTTGATGACTCAATACGAAGTGGAGTTCTTAAGTGAAGAGCAAGAACAAGCCGGCAAAGAGTTCCTTCACGAAATGTTGAAGGATCACTTGGTAGAGATTCATCACCACAAACTTGTCGTCAAAGAGAAGGGTCGTCCTTTCTTACGCAACGCTTGTGTATTTTTTGATGAGCGATTGAAGGCCAAACAACCTCAAACGAAGATCTTCTCTCAATCTATATGAAAAAAGTGACTGTGATCGGAGCAGGCTTTGCGGGACTGACAGTTTCGCTAAAGCTTGCAAAAAAAGGTTTCTCTGTGGATCTCTACGAGAGTTCATCTCGAGTGGGAGGTCTTTTAGGGACCGATCGCACCGAGTACGGCATCGCGGAACGAGCCGCGAATGCCCTGATCCGCACTCGGCGCGCAGAGGATCTATTTGCGGAGCTAGGAATCACTCCGAGTTATCCGCTAGAGTCTTCTAAGAAACGTTTTATCTTTCGCTACACCCCTAAGAAATGGCCGCTGACCTTCTTTGAAACTTTGTTCTTCATGGGCAAGTTCCTCCCTAAATTTTTATTCTCAAGATCAACGTTGAAACCCCAAGACCAAGAGACCCTGGATTCCTGGGGGCGTCGTCAACTGGGTGGCACCGCAACGGAATATCTATTGGGACCTGCCATGCAGGGAATTTATGGCAATGAGATCTCGGGTCTTAGTTCTAAACTGATTCTTTCGCCCTTATTTTCCGGGCGCAGAGAAAAATACAAAGGCCTTTTGACAGGGCCCGGTGGTATGCAAGATCTGATCGACAAACTTGAAGGTCGACTTAAAGAATTGGGTGTGAGAATTCATACGAATACGCCGGTGGATCTCAAAACTTTGTCTGGAATCGTTGTGATTGCAACGTCAGCCAATGTAGCGGCGGATCTTCTTCAAGATTCTCATCAAGGTCTTAGCTCTATTCTTCGTAAAATTAGAATGTCTTCTTTAATGAGTTCCACTTTGTTCTTTAAGAATTCTCAAGAGAAATACAAAGGCTTTGGGTGTCTTATTCCTCGTGGTTTTGATATTAAAACCCTGGGCGTTTTAATGAATTCTTATATTTTCAAAGATCGGGATGCGACCTACAACGAAACTTGGATCATGGGTGGAGTGAAAGAAGAACAACTTCTGGATCTTTCCGACAACGATGTTCTAAAACTGATCGCGGAAGAACGCTTTAAAATATTGGGCGACAAGCAAGCCTTACTTGAATATCGCATCAATCGTTGGAACAAGGCCCTGCCCTATTACGATTTGAATCTAGAAACGGCCCAACAAGAAATTGCGAAGGCGAATTACAACCTTGGTACTCAGGCGGGATCTCAGAATATTTTTCTACACGGAAACTATTTAAGTGGCATTGGTCTGAGCAAAATTCTAGAACGCAGCGAACTTCTTGCGGAAACGATCGGACAACACCATGGCTAGCGCAAATAAAGCTAAAACCGGCGTCATTCTTTTTAATATCGGCACACCTCGTTCTTACGAAGTGAATGACGTTAAAGAATACCTTCTGGAATTCTTGATGGATAAAGATGTTATCAATCTTCCTTTCTTTATTCGTTGGCCCCTAGTTCATGGTCTTATCGTTCCTAAGCGAGCTCCGTTTTCCGCTGAAAACTATAAAAAAGTTTGGATGAAAGAGGGCTCTCCGCTTTGGGTTTATTCGAAGCACTTTGCAGACAAGCTGCAAAGTGAGATGGGTCCCAACTACAGCATCAAATTAGGGATGCGTTACAGCGAACCTTCCATTGAACACGCACTGCAAGAGTTGGCGAGCGAAAAGGTAGATTTCATTGTTCTTGTTCCCATGTTCCCACAATACGCCGAAGCCACCACGGGATCTGTTCTTAAAGAATTTGAACGTGCTAAGAAAAAGCATGGCATTCACATTCCTACCAAAACTTTGCGCGACTTCTATCAAGATGAAAGCTTCATCGCTCCATTTGTGGAAATTTTAAAAGAAAGCCTGGCAGGCCAAGACATTGATCACTACTTATTCTCATTCCATGGACTGCCTGAAAGCCATGTGCGTAAGAATGAGGGCTGCCTTCGCTCTGAAGACTGTTGCTTTGAACAGTCCGCTTGTGAAAAACCTTGCTATCGCGCGCAGTGTTTTTCCACTGCTACAAAAATCGCTGAAAGATTGAATCTTCAAGATTCCCATTGGAGTGTTTCATTCCAGTCGCGACTCGGTCGTGCAGAATGGCTAAAACCATCCACGGAACACAGCTTGGAAATTCTCGCGAAGACCGACAAAAAAAACGTGGCGGTTATTTGCCCTTCATTTGTCGCAGATTGTATTGAAACTTTGGAAGAGATCGCCATGGGTGGCGCCGAGACCTTCAAACATGCGGGAGGACAAAACCTTTATGTCATCCCGTGCGTGAATGAAGATCAACGCTGGGTTAAAGGCTTTGCCTCTCTTTTAGAACAAGTCAATTCCTAGGCGGCCTGGGCGCTGCCTTTCGTTTCTTCTCTATGAGGGGTCGACGGTCGCTTCGCCCCTTCGATAATCATGATAAGATCTTGAACCATCGTATGCATCTGCTGTGAACGACTGGTTAAAACTTCTGCTGAAGCCGCACATTCTTCGGCTGCTGCGGCATTACTCTGAGTCACTCGGTCTAAATCATTGATCGATGCGTTGATTGAATTCACTCCTTGTGCCTGCTCTGTGCTGGCCGTAGATATTTCAATATTTAACGCTGTCAGCTTTTCAATCTGCAAAACGATTTCGTTCAACATGGTTCCACTTGCTTGAACAACCTCATGACCATTTTCAATCTTCTCGACACTGTCTTTGATAAGACCAGAAATTTCTTTCGCGGAAGTGGCGCTTCTTTGCGCTAAAGCACGAACGGCCTCGGCAACAACGGCAAAGCCCTTGCCCTGTTCACCCGCTCTCGCTGCCTCAACTGCGGCATTCAAGGCCAGCAAGTTAGTTTGAAAGGCGATGTCATCAATCACCGTGATGATTTCTTCAATTTTCTTTGAACTCTTCGCGATATCGTCCATAGAGACAATCAGCTTTTCCACTTCATTCTTCCCTGTGCGGGCTTTCACTTGAGCTTGCTCCGCCAAAGTTTTTGCACCATTAGTATGCTCGGCATTCAAGCGAATCATACTGGACATCTCTTCCGTGGCAGCGGTTGTTTCTTCTAACGAAGCAGCAGCCGTTGTGGCAGAAGCACTTAAATCACTGGATGATTTTGAAATTTCCAAACTGGCCTGGGCAACTCCAGTTCCTGCATCTTGAAGCTTCTCTGCAATTCCAGATAGAGCTCTCATAGGCATTCTTAAAATCAGGAAAGCCAAACACAAGGCAACTAGTGAAAGTCCGCCAGACCAGCCAATGATGTACCACATGGCGCTAGCCGCAGCTGCTTTGATTTGAGCTTTGCTGGAGATGACGCCGAAAGCTCCATGCAACTTGCCGTCTTTCCAATTCTCCATTTGATAGCCCAAAATATCTTTCCCATTTTTCCAAGGAGATTTAGCAGGGTCACCATGACAATTCATGCAGCCTTGGGATTCTGACAATCTAACAGGGCGATAAACGATAATATCGCGATCATTCGAAGTCGTAACTTCTTTCAATTGCGGATTGTCCAAAAACTTTTTGTAGATATCCATCTCTTCGATAGTGGCTTTATTATCAGGGTTGCGGGGTTCATCAGAGAAAACCCGGAAAGTATAGTCTTCCTCTTTCGCGCCCTCAGATCCCACTTTCATGGATGCAAAGATAGGAACTTGTTTTAGAATTGTCAGCTTCGCGTCCTTGGGAAGATTTCCGTCCGGGTAAGTGGCTACAGCTTTTTCAATACTGGAATCCAAGCCCCCTTGAGCCGCCACATAAGAGCGAACCGCCTCGAGTCTTGAAAGAATCGTTTTGGATTTTTCTATGAGTTGCTGCTCTCCTTGCGCAGAGATACGGGAAGAGGAAACAAAGACTGCGGCCGCAGTACAGATAGTACAAGCCAGTGCGATACTCAACATAACCTTGGTGCTAAACTTCATTCTAACTCCTGATGCGCATAAACGTAAAGTTGATCAGACAGGCAGCTCTTCGGAGTAATCTCATATTAATTTATTGGTTTAAAAAGAGACTGCAGCAGTTTAGGAAAGCTAAGAGCGAGCATAAAGATCTGATTCGACAGGAGATATCTAATTCGAATCGCAAAGATTTAAAGTCTTAAACTTTAGCAATTAACTGATTTTTGTTTATTACAAAAAATCTCACCGATAAAAGGCCAAAGAGAATTTAAGGAATTAAAAACAGAAGCAGAGGAATCAAAATAGCTGTCATCAAACCATTCAAAGCCATCGCCAATCCCGCAAAAGCTCCGGCCACAGTCGAAACTTGAAAAGCGCGAGCTGTTCCCAGGCCATGTGAAGAAAGACCCAAAGCAAATCCCTTCACGGCAGGATCTTTCACTTTAACCATGCTCAAAATAGAAGTCGCAACAGCGGCCCCAAATAAACCCGTGATCATCACAAACACCGTCGACAAGGAGGCAATGCCACCTATTTTCTCTGAAACACCCATCGCAATGGGAGTTGTTACAGATTTTGGCGCCAAAGAAAGTAAAATTTGATGAGGCAATCCAAATGAAGCACCAATCAAAACAGCACTGAAGATTCCAATCACGGAACCAATCACCAAAGAAACACATAACGGCACTAAAAGTTTTTTCAACTTTTCCAGCTGAGAATAAAGAGGCAACGCCAAAGACACCGTTGCCGGTCCCAGCATAAAGTGAATCGGACGAGCGCCTTGAAAATACTCTTTATACGGAATTTGGAAAACTAACAGAACTGCGGAGATCACCAAAATTGATAAGACTGCTGGACTTAAAAGCGGATGATCATTCAACTTAGCGCTCGCCTTGCGCGAAGCTAAATAAATTCCTAAGGTCAGAATCAAAGAGAAAATCTCAATCACGGGTTGCTCCGGGGCCAGAAATCTTTAACACCCAATGAAAAATCAGCGCGGTCGCAAGAATAGTAATCGTTGTACTTAGAATGATGGTCAAAACCATCCCCACTCCGTATTTTCCAAAGAGATCAAAATATTCAATCATGCCCACACCAGCAGGCACATAAAACAACGCCAGATGGGTGGTGATAAATTTTGTTAGATCTTCGACAAATCCTCTTAAGGGTTTCCAGCAAAGCAACGCTAAAAAGAAGTACACCATGCCCAAAACAGGGCCCGGAATAAACAAATGAAAAAGACGGACTGTTCCTTCACCAAGTAGTTGAAAGGAAAGAAGTATAAAGAGAGCTAGCAACATAGACATGAATCTATCTCTTAAGTGTCTCAAATTGAACCGCAAATATCGGCACTGTCTAACAATGATACAGCTGTAACTAAAAGGAATGGCTGTAGGCCTGGTATAGAACTTGGAAAAAGCACGACGAGTTAAAAGATTGGAGCCCTGATGATCTCACGTAAGCTGATAAATGCCTCCCTCTCTTTAGGTTTAAGCCTGGCGGCCTCTTCCGCATTGGCTAAAGTTGAAATGAACGCTATGTGCTTTATAAAGCAAAGTGATACTGCTGCTCGGGCCTTCAATCCAACCAAAGAAGAAGTTGCAGATGATTCTGTTCTAAAAAAGAATCCCGTCAGCGTGAGCGATAAAGACGTTGCTACCAAATACCGTATTGCTTCTCTTTCTAAAGTGCTCACAACTCACTGGGCCGTTGCCAAACTAGGCCCTGAATATCGTTTTAAAACAAAAATTCATGTGACCCCAGGAACTAAAACTGGAAACTGTAATATTCATATCGAAGGCGATATGGATCCCTACATGGGTCGCGAAATGCTGAGTCGTATCTTTACTCAGCTCAAACCAAAATTGTCTGCACAAAGCTGTAAATTCGTAGAGACTTTCTCTTACGACCAGTTCTTCCCCGTCTATCTAGACGTTATGCTTCATCAAAAAAATCACGATGTGGGTTGGGACGATCCCGCTCGTTATTTCAATTCTACAAAAACCAAAGCAGATCTTACGGCCTTTGTTAAACTCAAGTCAGGCCTCAAAGGAAACTTCGACAATATCGGTGTTGTGACCAAAGATCGCTATGTGGAATATGTAAAGACAGTTCCATCTAAAACTTTCTCGGTGAAGTCTCGTCCTCTTTATATGATGGTCAAAGATATGAATAAGTATTCATACAACTATCCACCAAATGTGCTCTTTGAAAAGTTGGGTGGCGTCGAAGGTTACAAAAAATTTGCAGCGGAACGTATGAAGCTCAGTGCCAACGATATCGAAATGTATAATGGTTCTGGCTATCCAGCCTACATGGACGGTGTGAAGCTCTACAATTTGGTTTCATGCTCTTCTCTTGTGCGTATCATGCAAGATCTTGATAAAACTTTGACTGCATATAAAGGAACTCGCGCTTTCCAAATGGCCGATGTTATGGCGGTTGGTGGGCCTGGTGAATCTTATTCTACATTTAAGGGTCTATATGGTGGTGGCACTTACGACAATACTATGGTGGCTAAAACGGGTTCTGCAGAAAAAGCGATCACGTTCGGCGGAATGCTCTCTACCAAAGACGGAGATCTATTCTTTGCGGTCTTAACCAGTCCGGATAATTATGGTGGCGCTGATACAGCCAATGCCCGTATCTTGATCCGCTCTTTGGTGCAAACTCTTGCTGAAAGACAAAAACTATCTAAGTTTAATTATAAGCAAGTTGGCGATATGCTTCCGACTGACGATCAATCTACATTGGTTGAAGAACAAGGCTTGAAAGCGACGACGTTGAAATAGGAGCTTTTATGAAAAAGAACTTAGCAATAGTGCTTTCTCTTTCTTTAGCGCTGGTGGCGCAAACAGCTTGTGCGAGTTCTGCGAAAAAAGAAACCACACAAGAGAAAAATCCCCTCTTAAACGCTTCGGCCGAAGGGGATTTAAAGTTACTGACTTCACTGCTTAAATCCAAAGTGGACATCAATGCCAAAGATAAAACAGGTCATACGGCTTTGATGTTGGCGTCTTCAAACGGTCACAAAGAGGCCGCTAAGTTCTTATTGGTTAACAAAGCTGACGTGAATATTAAAACCGACGAAGGACAAACGGCCTTGTACTTTGCTTTGGTCAGCGATCAAGGCGAAATCGCTAAAGACTTGATTGAACAAGGTGCTACCATTGAAGATATCAGTGGCGAAGGTGAATCCGCTCTGTATGTCGCGACCACTGCCAATCAAAATGAGATCATGAGTATTCTAATCAGGAAGAAGCCTTCTTTGGTGAATAAAGCCACTAATGCCAGCACGACTCCACTGATGGAAGCGGCTCGTTTCGGTTCAGCAAAAACAGTCAGTATCTTATTGAAGGCTGGCGCTGATAAAAAAGCGAAAAATCAGAATGGCAAAACGGCCCTGGATATCGCAATCAAAGCTCAGAACGACGACGCCATAAATCTTTTGAAGAAGTAAAACTGAAGACCAAAAAAAAGGAGCCCATGGCTCCTTTTTTTATTTCGATTTGTTGTGAAAACCTACGAGAAAATCTTTTTAAAGAATCCTGCGATTTTTTGTCCCACACTCTTAGGAGCTGGAGCTTTCTTCGCGTGTTGGTAGCCACCTGGTTTACGTCCACCCTCAATTTTCTTGATAGGTCCGCTGCCACGATTTTCATGACGTTTGTGAGCGTGTTGCGGGCGTTGTCCATCTTGACGTTTGTGCTCTGGACGTGGCGGTCTTTCCGTTTTCGTACCTTGAGCAATTGGACCTGAACCTTGTCCCTGTTTGTGTTCACCACGAGGTCCGCGATCGCCATCTCTGCGCGGTCCGCGGTGTCCATCACGGCCTCCGCCTTCACGGCGAGGTCCACGGTCTCCGTCTCTGCGTGGTCCGCCGCCTTCGCGACGAGGTCCACGATCTCCACCACCCTCTTTGCGAGGTCCGCGATCCAATGATTTTGGATAGTGACCATCGAAGTTTGATGGGAATGGCTTGAACTCTTGAAGAAGCTGATCGTTTTCAAGATAGCCCACTTCAACTTTGTGTTTTAAGTATTCTTCAATGCGAGACAACGACTCGATGTCTTTATCGCCCACCAAAGAGAACGCTGTGCCCGTTGTTCCCGCACGGCCCGTACGACCGATACGGTGAACGTAAGATTCACTGTCCATTGGAAGCTCGTAGTTGATAACAAGATCAACACCTTTGATATCCAAGCCACGAGCTGCAACGTCTGTTGCCACCAAGATGTTCAAATGATTCTCAGCCTTGAATTGTTCGATCACGCGATTGCGTTGTGCTTGAGTCAACAAGCTTGAGATCGCCATCGCTGGAACGCCGTTATCCACCAAGAATTTTGTGATCTTCTCTACATTCAATTTGAAGTTTGTGAAGATGATCGCTTGTTTTGGATTCTGTGCTTTAAGCAAAGAAAGAAGATGTTGCGGCTTTTCGTTGTTACCGACGTGGAAGATTTGATCTTTCACGTTGTCAGCTTTCGCTTGATCACGACTGATATTGATTTCAACAGGTTCAGAACCGAATTGATAAATCGTGTTCAAAACATCGAAATTCAAAGTTGCAGAGAACACCAGAATCTGACGCTCTCTTGGGATTCTTTGCAGAATGAACTTCATGTCGTCTTTGAAACCCATGTCGAACATGCGATCGGCTTCATCGAAGACCACCGCACGAACTTGTTTCAAATCGACAAGATGCTCTTTGTACAAATCAATCAGGCGGCCTGGAGTTGCAACGATAAATTCCACGCTATTTTTAAGCGCTTCTTTTTGTTTATCGTAACCAGTGCCTCCGTAAATCGCAAATCCACGTAATCCAGAATCAACACTCAATTTCAAAATATTATCTTGAACTTGCTCTGCCAATTCGCGAGTGGGAACCAAAATCAAAATAAAATTTTGTGGCTTCCAATCTTTGAATGAACGCTTTTCGATGATCGCTTTTTCTTCTTCACTCACGTCACCAGGGGCTGGGCGAGCGCGAAGAATACGCTCCATCAAAGGAAGAACGAATGCTGCTGTTTTGCCTGTGCCTGTTTGCGCAAGACCTGCGACGTCTTTCCCATCGAGAATGTGTGGGATGGCCTGCTCTTGAACTGGGGTGCAATCTTCATAACCTAATTTGGTGATTGCCGATGCCAATGTGGCTTCTAAATTTAACTCTGAAAATTTCAACTTTTACTACTCCGGGTTTAAGCCCCAAAATTACTTTTCAGGGCTGGGAAAGTCACCAACAAAGCTCTTTAGGGCCTCTACAAAGGCCTGAGCTTGATCTGAATGGACCCAATGTCCCGCGCCGGGTATTACGACGCCCTTAATCATTGGATTGCTGGCTAACATGGCTTCGTAATTTTCCTGGGTGAGCTCTTTCGAGTTTGCTCCTCTGACCAACAGAGTGGGCACCTTCAGATCTTTGACTTCCTGCCATCGATCCACGTTACGACCTGCCTTAACAGACTCGATGATAGCATGTTTTGAGAAGCGCCAATCGACGGTCCCGTCTGGTTTTTCCTCCATATTGCTATAAAAGAACTTGGACATGACTTCGACGTTTTCTCGGGTCTTGGCCGTCTGAATGAAGTCCTCGGCAAAGTACTTCCGAGCCTCATCGCGGTTCGCAAAGGGGGTTGGGACCAAGTTCAAAAGGTACTCGTAATACTCATAGGCATTGCCATTGGCCTCGGGGCCGATGTCCTCGATCACCAATTTTTCGATATACTCTGGGTATTTTGAGGCAAAAACCAAGACGTTCCGCCCGCCCATGGAGTGGCCGACCAAAACGAACTTTTTCCAGCCCAACTCGTCGACAATCTTTTTGAGGTCGTCGGCGTAGTCTTCGGGGCCATAACCTGAGTCGGGCTTGAATGAGCGTCCATGCCCCCGTTGATCAAATGCTAAGCATCTTTCGGTTTGCTCAAGGCTTGAAATAATTCGGCGCCAGTTTTGCCCAAAACCCATTAGGCCATGAATGAAGATCCAGCGTCTGGCGCCAGGGGTTTCTGGACCATAGAAATGATGATAAAAGTTATCGAGATATGCCATGAATTCCCATCCTGCGCCCGCCTTTAGGGTATTTCAAGTTTGAATTTTAGGGGGAAAGCGTTTAGATTCAGCCTCGATGAATTCTCAACAAAAGCCACAGCTTCATGAAGACTGGATTGATTCCTTTGCTCTTCGAATCGTTAAAAACCTCCAAGAGTCTGGTTTCGAAACCTACTTAGTGGGTGGTTGTGTGCGCGATCTCTTGGTGGGAATTCACCCAAAGGACTTTGACATTGCCACAAGCGCATTGCCAAACCAAGTCCGCAAAAAAGTCTCTAATGCCTACATCATTGGCCGTCGCTTTAAGCTGGTTTTAGTAAAACGTGGCGACCAACAATTCGAAGTGGCGACTTTCCGTCGCAACGTCAGCTCTGAGGAGTTGGCAGCACAAACGGAAGAAGATGCGGTTGAGGGCGATAACTACTTCGGCACAGTTGAAGAAGATGCTCAACGCCGCGACTTCACCGTGAATTCAATTTTCTATGATCCTGTTCAACGCAAACTTATCGACTACACGGGTGGTATCCAAGATATCAAAGACCGTGTTCTGCGTATGATCGGAGATCCTAAAGAACGTTTGATTGAAGATCCAATTCGCATTCTTCGCGCGATTCGCTTGTCTCACAAATTGCATTTCTCTATTGAGGCCACCATGCGTTCTGCCATTGCCGAATGCAGTGGTGAACTGAAAAAATCAGCTTTACCTCGCCGTCGTGAGGAATGGTTGAAGTTCTTGCGTTTGAAAGAGCCTCACTTGGCGTTCATGGAGCTTTTTGATTTGCACATTCTTGAGCAAATCTTGCCAGGTCTTCACTCGGTCTTTATGGATCCAGCTAAAATGGAGATCTTTGAGATTCATTTAGCGTGCATCAATCAGGCCGGCATCGACAAGCAAGATCCTACGGAACTTTTCGCGGCTTTCATGTTTGCATTTATGAAAGCGCAATATGGCGAAGAAGCTTGGACCAATGCAGAGGTTTTCGACGATCCGAAACTGGCTTTCTTCATGCGTGAGGAAATGGGCATTTTCAAGCAAGAGGCCTTGATCATTCTTAAAGCCATGCACTTGATGGCGGGTCTTCGCAAAATTGAAATGTACTCGCGCAAAGGCGAACGTCGTCAGATGGCTTTCGTCTCGAACGATTGCTTCGGCCTGGCTATGAAATTGTCGATGATGGATTATTCTTTGTCGGCAAACGAAATCCATTACTGGCTTCAACAAATCGAAAAATTCAGCGGCGGCAAATCCGCTCCTGTTCACTAATCCAAACCTGTAGAGTTAAATATGAAAACTATCGAATTTAAAACCGTAGACGCTGCTATTGAACTTCTTTCCACTATCGACAGCGACGAGGACATGATCAAACTTTCCGACAGCCTTTTCACGGCTCAACCTGAACTGGCTCAGTTCTTGGTCGATTTCGCGGAAGATCTGAATGACGAAGCACAAGATCTTATTGTGATCATGGGCTTAATCATCTGGAGAGCGATGGAGGCTACTTATGGTTCCCTTCGTGAAATGTCCGAAGAGGAAGTAAGCAACCTTTATGAGGCCTTCGAAGCGGCCATGCCGGAAGATGAAGAACTCACTGAAAAATGGTTCGTTTCTATGATTCAAGATGTGGATCAATTCTGCCAACCTGAAATCTTTAAATACGTTGTTGCTGAGTTATTCAACGACGCCCCTGAGGAAAGCTCTTTGACGGACGTTGAGAACACGCAGCTGACTTTGGGTTTGCGCTTCTTCACTGAAGCTTTGCACTCACTTGCGAAAGAAAAGAATCAATAATTTCTTTATATAAAGAAAATTTGAGAACCAAAGAAAGACATAGGAATCCTATGTCTTTCTTTTTTTGACTATTCCTTCTCTGAGATAAGGCCCGAAGCCCTTGCCGCCCAGTACATCACCAAATAGTCTGACGAGAACGAGTGAACTTTAGAGTTTCCCCCGTAGCCCAAATAGAATGGAGAATCTTTCCAATAGAAAGTTGTCTGCCAAGCCAAGGTTTCAAAATTTGGATAGGAATAAGCACCTTGTCCATGATCGGCAAAAGTACGACCCTCTTGGACTTTTCTAAATCCCATGCCTTTCCACGGAGTGCGTGGCCAAGAAGATACGCTCCAATCAGACAACTTCGCCAACTCGACTCGGCCATCACCCACGTTGCGTGGTGCTGGAACTTCTTTAAGTGTCCACAAAGCAGCGCGTGCTTCTGCTTTGAACTCTGAATCCTTTCGCGCCTGTGGTGAATACTTGTAAGCAATCAAAGCTAGAAAATCGCGATGAGCATTTTTATAAACCTTATGCATTTCAAAGAGTCTGCTTTGACCCTGTTTCACCGCCACTGAAAGCAAGTAGTGATCTTTATTATTTTCAGGGAAAACCTTGAGCAACTCTTCCGCGACAAAAATTTGGGCAAGATCAGAAGCCATTGTGAGATTAATTCCCGACCAGTCGGCAACTCCGCCAATGTAAAATCCCACTTCCAATTTTGTCTTGTCACCCAACTGGTTAATTAAATTGACCATGCTATTGTAGAACAACGGCAACTCTGTAACGTCCTTGCTCCACAAAGCTAACAAGCCATGAGCAACACCGTTGTTGTAGCCTCTTTCACGAATGGCTTGGAAACGGGTCATAGCCAAAGCCGCTCTTTGAATTCTGGCAACCAGGGCTGTTTCTTTGGGGCTTACGATTTTATGAGCTAAAGCCAAGGTGATGAAAAGTCCTTTGGCCATGTCGTTGTTACCACCTTGACACCATTTCAAGTGAGAATATTCGCCAGTGCCTTGGATCCAGCCTTCGCCAATATTTTCTGTTGGCGCTGACACCGCCAACGATCTTGCGAACTCCGTGGTGCTTCCAGTGATTTCAGTCAAAGTTAAAATTCCATCGAGGACACGGCGGAAGTTCAACAGTGCTTGAGGGTCTTTCGTAGCCTCGTATCTTAGAACTTCCGACATTCCGTACATCGAAGTCCACAAAGCAGAATCGTACTCTGTCGCGCGACCCACTTTCATATTGTTGTCATCAACCAAAGCCAGTTCCAAAATTCCAGCTGCATTTAAATTTTCAACTTGTGTTTGCTTTCCTAAGAATGCGGCCTTCTGAGCCAATGTCGGAGCGTAAGCATTTCTTCTCATCAATGCTTCTGCCAAAGACAATGGATTGATCGTTTTATTAGTCACACGCAAAACATTGGGATTCTTTGCATAGAAATGCGCATCTGTTTTATCTTGTACGAAGTACTGCTTTCCTTCTTTGAACTCTGAACGATCTTTGTAAGCTTGAGTTTCAGGCAAACCACGATACCAGGCAATCACCGCATCAATTCCAGCCCAGCGTGCGATCTTCAGCAAACCTGAATCATCGCCACCAACGCCTTCAACATTCTTACATAAGTCAATCCATAGAGGAGTCGCCGAAGCCTCGCCCACGCGTTTCCAAGTTTCTGTATAAGTGCCTTCCCCAGAAACATTGAAAGAATAGCCCTTAGAAATTTGTGAGACTGGCAATGAAACTTGAACAGGAGTTCGTAAATCTTCAACCGACGGAGAATAGCTTCCAAAACCAGTCAGTACGTTCGACAGCTTCAAAGAAAAAGTGAATGTTTGGGATTGTATAGAGCCTGACCAAATCGACTCCACTTCCTTGCCTTCGTGGCGCAGTGTTTTCCAACGGATCAAACGCTGAACCTGAGTGCCATGAACCCAAACTTGTCCTGAATATGCACCCAAAGAAGAATTAGTGCCTTGAATTTTATAAAGACCATCTGCCGCTGCACGGCTCTGAGCCGACAATGACAAGGGAATCGACAACATGACAAAAAAAGTAAGTGTAAGACGGGTCCAAGTCTTCATCGGCGTTCTCCAGATTTAAAACATATCAACAGGTAATAAATAGCAAAAAACCTTCCACTTGAAAGATTCCCGGGAACACTTTCTTAGAGCTGCCATTTTTTAAAAAAGCTTTTAGAGATCTTCAATTTCCTCTCTGAAAACATGGCTCAGTAAAGAAAAATTTATCCCTGCTCCGCCTACGTCCATCAATAAAACATTAAGTCTGCTCATGCTGAACCCGAAAAGATTTGTATATGATTCATATTCGACCAACTCTTGAGCGTATCAGAAATCTAGTAAGACTTACTTTCGGTATCGTCTTCGTGCTTTCTTCATTCTGTACCTCGTCGGTTTTTGCATCGCCGAGCGCTCTAACATATCAAGGTCGAATCATCAAAACAGATGGAACTCCGCTTGAGTTCAATAGCGTTTCATTTTTATTTCAACTCACGGACCCATCAGGCAGTTGTATCATCTATCAAGAACAAATCACTGGTTACAGCATGGTCAACTCTGGTGGCGTGTTCGACGTACCGATTGGCACAGGATCAGTACAATATCCTCTGGGCGGTCCAGTTGGAGTGCTCAGCTCCTTCAACAATGCTGGTACCTTCACTTGTGGAACCTGCAATTTGGTAAGTGGCAATTATGTTTGCTCAGACAGCTCTAGCAACTATATTGCCGCTGCCAGTGACAATCGTAAACTTCGTGTTTCTTTCTATGATGGTTCGGGTTGGAAAACGATTTCTCCGGACTCAGTCATTCGCTCTGTGCCTTTTGCCGGCTATGCTTTATCCGCACAAAAGCTTGGAACAAATACCTCTGCTGATTTCATTTTGAAAAATGACGTTAATAACTCTGGGTCTGGAAGCGCGAATTGCGATAGTGGAAACTTTTTAACCTGGAACGCGACGACCAATAAGTTTGGCTGCAGTGGTGTATCAGGTGCTTCCGGAGGAACTGTTACCAATGTCACTTCCGGGAATTCATATCTTAATGTCGCAAATGGAAACGCAGCGCCTGTATTAACTCTGAATGTAGGGACCATTTCTAATACTGTCGCAGCGGGAGATGACTCGCGATTTTCAAATGCCCGAACTCCCACAGGCAGTGCCGGGGGTGATCTCACTGGAGCTTATCCCAATCCCAGTGTTGCCAAAATCGGTGGTACCAGCTTAGTTATCTCATCTCTGACTTCGGGGCAGGCATTGAAGTACAATGGCACGGGTTGGATCAATGCAGCTCTTTCCACTGCTGATCTTTCAGATGCTTCGAGCTTGATAAAAGCCAGCCAGATGCCGGCAAATTGTACTGCTAATCAAACTTTGACTTTTTCAAGTCCTAGCGGAGCTTGGATTTGTTCTAATATTTCCATAACTGGGTCCGCTTTTGGATCACAAACTCAAGCGACATTCTTGGCAGCTCCTGCCGGAGCCGCCGGCAATCCTTCATTTAGAACTCTTACAAGTACGGACTTACCAAGTGGAGTTGTAGCACCTGGATCTTATACGGGAGTCACGGTCGATACATATGGTCGTGTTGTTTCGGGAACCAACCCATCCACGGCCGCGGGCTACGGAATCACAGATGCCTTTATCAACGGTGGTAATTCTTTTGGCGCGGCACCGACCCTTGGCAGTAACGATGCTCAAGATTTTGGAATAAAAACAAATGGCACCACAAGAGTGACCGTAAACTCTAACGGAAATGTAGGAATTGGGACAACAACGCCGTCTTACCTGGTTGACGTCAATGGAACATCAACAGGACCAGGGACAATCACAGCTTCAGGAACCTCAATCACCGGTAGCGGCACTACTTTCACTAAAAGTTTATCGGTCGGTGATACAATTCGTAATACTTCAGGTGAAAAACGAACTGTCACCGCTATTGCAGGCGACACGTCCCTTACAATTCATGCTGCCTATAATACGCCACCAAGTAATTCGACATATACCATTGTTAGAAAGCTTAGCTTTGGCGAAGGAAACATTTCAATGGGTACCTCCACGGCTACCCCCATTTATTCTGGGGCAAGCCTTTTTCCAAACGCAGTACCAAAACTCGAAATTCAAAACAATGAAACCAATTGGGATTCATACAGCGAGCTATTAGTCCTGCGTGCTTCAAGCAGTCCCCTCAACACCGGTGCCACCCGTCAAATGGGAGTGATGTTCAAACTTTCAAATGAATCTAACCTTAATGAGTCTCAAAAAAGCGGCGGGATTATGTTAGAATCCTCGAGTGGATATGCCAACAACCCGTCACTTAGTTTAGCTGTTGCTGATTCAAGGCGATTGACAATCACGTCTGCCGGCAACGTCGGTATCGGAACGACAACTCCAAGCGGATTGCTGGAGGTCGCGAGCGATCAAAACGCCGGAACAAAAATTCGAGTCTCGAATGTCGCTGTAGGTACGGGAGCCTTTGCTCAGAGCGCGACAAAATCGGATGTCATGAATCTGAACCAATATGCGATGAGTTCAGGTTACACCACATCAAACCAATACGTCGCCGGAAGCGCGCTTCTCGAAGCGTCGGGTTCAACGAGCTCCGGCTTCGGTCTTTCAACGGTTAACGGACCCATTCGCTTTTATACGTCGAGTGGTCAGGAACGCATGCGCATTGATTCGACAGGTAACATTGGGATCGGCACAACGAGCCCTGCCGCCACGCTGGACGTTAATGGTGTAATCAAAAGCAGCAATGCTGTTTACGGTACATCTTTAAATCTATCAGGATCAGGTCAAGCTCTCAATTGGCCTGGAAATACAGAAAGAATTCAAGCAAATTCTTCAAGCCACTATATGCAGCTAATTACCAATAATACAGAGGCGATTCGCATCGATTCATCGGGCAAAGTAGGAATTGGCACGTCGACACCTTCCAGTGCTTTGCATGTCGCCAATGGCGAAGTCACTCTCGATAATGGTCATACTTTGATCTTTGGTAGCTCAGCCTACTCCTTCATCACTGGCGGAGATGGAGCCGGAAGTTATCTCAGCTTAGGAACTTCAGGGGCATCAGTTTTAAACATCAACGTTGCAGGACAAGTCGGCATCGGAACACAGGCCCAACAGTACCCCCTTCATGTTATTGGAGACATCAATTCTTCAACAAGACTTCGTATTAATGGTACACAAGTCTGCACAAGCGCTGGGTGTACTGCATCCTCTGACTTGCGTTTAAAAGAAAATGTCCGGCCCTTAGCAAATTCATTTGAGAAAATTACGCAGCTTCAGGGCGTCGAGTATGATTGGATCGACAAAGAAAAATATGGACAACAACATCAGGTGGGATTGATCGCTCAGGATCTCGAAAAAGTTTATCCAGAAGTCGTGATCACTGATCCTGAATCAGGACTGAAATCTGTTGCCTATGACCATTTAGTTGGTCCCATGATTGAGGCCTTTAAAGAACTTAACAGACGTCTTTTAGACGTAGCAAGTACTTCGCAAAAACAAGCCAGAGAGATCGCTTCTGTTCGCGCGGAAGCGGAACAACTGAAAATAGAAAGTCTGCGCAAAGATAAAAAAATCCTAAATCTTGAAAAAGAAAACTTAGCGATTAAGGCTTATCTGTGTGGAAAAGATCCGACCGCTGCGATTTGCAAATAGGGGCATTGTCTTAAGTTTAGTCATGGGGCCCTCTTTGACACTGTTTGGGTGCCAATGCCTCCTCAATTCGAATAAAATTAATCTAGAGCTTTCTTTTTTCGGCTCTTCCTTTGCATCTTTGAAATGGATGCTTAGAAGCCTATTTACACTTTTTATTTTAGCCTCTTTCCTACACGTTGATTCAGCATTGGCGGTCGTCAATGGTGCGGTCCAGGCAAATGAAAGTCATCCCGAAGTCACCCTTCTGCTTCTGGCAAAAAGAAAGCTTCTAGATACAGAACTAACAGCAACATCCCTTTCTGATTTTGGAGTTTGCTCTGGCGCGTTTATCTCGGATCGATTGGTTATCACGGCGGGACATTGCTTTGAGAACGATGGTCATGCCCTGTATCCTTACCTCGCAAAAAAAGTAGGCAATTCATATAACCTGACAGCTCCCGTTGCCAGTGCCACTGAATATATTTATGAGGAACTCAGCGGAGTATCAGAAACCAGCAATGGCTGCTCACCAGGACCAAAACCACTTCCCCAAACAAAAACTCCAGATATTGGTCTTTTGCTTTTTCCTAAAAATACTTCGACACTCTGGTTTCCAGCAGCCTTGAATTATCAGGCCCGTAAAGAAAGCAAGTTGTCTTACTTTGGATTCGGAACAGATCAAGATCCTTTCTCTGGAATTGGCTCTTTCTTAACTAAAACACCTGAACTTCGCACAGGATCTTCAGAAGTCTGGAGAATAAGCAAACAACGAATTGGCTTTGTCGCCACTGTGAATGAAACTTTTGCAGCAGATGGAGATTCTGGCGGCCCGGTTCTAGTAGACGGTCACCTCGTTGGAGTGATGAGCACTGTGAGTGAAAGATGCGAAACCGAGTTTGGTGAAGACTATGCGATATTAAATACCGCCTCTGTTATCTCAAGCATTGAGGCACAATCGTTTATTAAAAAAGCTTTGGAAAAATTCAATGGCCTCTGAACGAGGCCATTGTTTCATAAAGAATTAAGCAGCATTTCTGACTGAAAGCTGTTTCAAAAGATCACCGGCAATTTTATCAAGAGCCAAAACTTTATCCGCAGCGCCTAAAGCCACCGCAGCCGCAGGCATACCATACACCACGCAAGTTTCTTCATTCTGTGCGACGGTATAGGCACCGGCATTTTTCATTTCCAATAAACCTTCAGCGCCGTCTTTACCCATTCCGGTCAAGACAACACCCAAGGCATTTTTACCAGCATACTTCGCCACTGATTTCATCAGATAATCTGCGGCGGGACGAACACTGTGTAACGCAGGTCCTTGATGAAGTTTCACATAGTAGTATGCACCACTACGTGTGATCTCCATATGATAATTGCCCGGAGCAATCAATACACGGCCAGGAACTACTTGATCTCCTTCTTCCGCTTCTTTCACTTCAAAAGGGAACATTTTATTCAAATTGTCAGCGAAGGATTTCGTGAAACCCGGTGGCATATGTTGAACAACCACAGTTCCTGGAATATCCGCAGGCATACCCGACAAGAACACCTTCAATGCTTCAGTACCACCTGTCGAAGAAGCCACCGCGATCATTTGATGGGTTGTTCGAGCCAAAGAAGTGCGAGCCACTTTGGTCACAGGTCCCGATGGTGCCGCCACTTTTGCAACTGCATTCACGCGGGCTTTGGCAACCTCACGCACCTTTTCAACGATTTCCTTCGACAACGTTTCCAACGACTGACTGACGTCAATAGAAGGCTTTTCCATGATCTCAATCGCTCCTGCTTCGAGTGCTCTGAAATAAGTTTCAGAGCCTGTCTTAGCCAAGCTTGAGAATATGATCGTGCGAGTTGGAAAATGCTGCATAACTTTTTCTAGGAAGCTAATGCCATCCATACGCGGCATCTCCACATCCAATGTCATAACATCGGGCTTCAATTGCACCAACTTATCGCGGGCAATATAAGGATCCGAAGCCGTACCGACAACTTCAATGTCGGGACTGGACGAAAAAATCTTTTCCAAAAGTTTACGAATAACTGCTGAGTCATCAACAATCAAAACGCGGATTTTAGCCATACGGCCGCCCCTTAAATTTTTTGATAAACCGCACGTGAAAGCGGTCTGAGGTTAGGATGTTTTACGTTGCCTGACTCTGAGTGACCCAATACTAGGTAGCCGCCCGGAGCCAAACAGGATGTCAAATTATCGATGACTTTTTTCGTTGTCGCTTCATCAAAATAAATCAAAACATTTCGACAGAAGATCACATGGAACTTATGTTGAAATTCGTATTTGGGACTCATTAAGTTGAACTGAGCAAAACGAATCATACTGTGAATTTGATCTTTAGCTCTGAAGTACTCATCGCCATCGGCTTTAACTTTTTCAAAATACTTACTGCGCTGAACAGGAGGAAGCCCCTGCATTTCACGCTCTTCATAGGTGCCTACAGAAGCCTTCTTCAACACCTGAAGATCAATATCTGTCGCCAACAAACGAACCTTGGCACCCGGCATATCCGCTTGCGCTTCACAGGCCGTCATCGCGATCGTATAAGGCTCTTGCCCCGTACTTGCGGCAGCACACCACAAGCGAAGATCATTTCCGCATTTTTTTGCCAATTCGGGCAAAGTCTTCTGAAGGAATTCGAAGTGATTCGATTCGCGATAGAAGGAAGTCATATTTGTTGTCAAAGCAGAAATAAATTCCTGAATCAGGTCATTATTTCCCTTTTCAATCAATGTCCAATAATCTTCATAAGACTTCAAAGAATGACGACGCAATAATTTTACAATACGATTGCGAATCAAAGCATGATTCTTCGGTGTCAAAGGAAGATCTACGCCCGCAAGTTCATACATGCGAGTTGCAAATTTTGTGTAGAGCTTGTCCGAAAGTTTAATCTCTTCAAAGTCATACAATGCCGCCGTTGTCTCGCTACTTGATTTCTTCAACGCACTCATGCCGCCGCCATATCTCTATTTTTAGCAATGTTATTAACTAAAGCACTTGGATCCAAAATAAGAACCGTACGACCATCTCCAAGGATTGCCGCGCCTGCCACTTCGGGAATTTGCACACCTGTTGTAATCGGTTTAACCACCACTTGCGCCTGCCCCAAGACATCGTCTACCGGGAAAGCCATTTGACCTGTCATAGATTCAATGATCACAAGCATTGTTTCTTCACGACGAGCACTTAAAGAATTCTCGCTGCGCTTCACAAGCTGTTCATCTTTCTTATTCATAGCCCAATTGATTGAACCCAAAGTTTTCGATACATCAATGACTGGCAACAACAAGCCACGAATACTTGCCACTTTGCCGGCGTTAGAGACATTCGTATAATCTTTTGGCTGCACACGAACGATTTCGCGAATCGAATGGATTGGCAAAATATAGCGCGCGCCATCCAATGCCACGATAATACCGTCTGTGATCGCCGTACTTAGAGGAATTGTTAGACGGAATGTTGTGCCCACACCAGATTTAGACATGATGTTGATCTTACCGTTGATTTTGTCCAAGTTTGATTTCACAACATCCAAACCCACACCACGACCGGAAAGATCTGAGATCTTATCTGCTGTCGAGAAGCCCGGTTGGAAAATATATTGGAAAACAGTCTCGTCAGGCAAGGTCGCAGGATCTACACCTTGAGGAACCAATCCTCTTTCGATGGCTTTACCCAAAACTTTTTCGCGATTGATACCGCCACCATCGTCGATGATCTCGATAACAACGTTGCCGCCATTTTGTTTGGCCGACACAGTGACCTTCGCCGTCGCAGGTTTACCGCGCTCTTGGCGAGTTTCTTTTTTCTCAATCCCGTGGTCCATAGAGTTACGTACCAAATGAACGAGAGGATCCCCTAGCAATTCAAAAACTGTTCTTTCAACTTCAGTCTCTTCACCCACTAATTGCAAATCAACGGGCTTATCCAAAGTCAAAGAGACGTCACGCACGATGCGTTGAATCTTGATGAACATGGATTTCAACGGCGTCATGCGAATGCTTAATGTTTTTTCGTACAATTCACGGACTGCTTTATCAAGCTGATCAACGATGGCTTCAAGACGAAGATTCACACCGCTGCGAACTGTTTCATCGTGAACAAGTTGATTTTTCAAAACCACAAGTTCACCCACAGCATCAAGAACTGAATCTACGCGACCTGTATCAACCTTGATCGCACTTGCTGCTGGCTTGCTTGGCCCTTTAGGACCTCCACCATCACCAACTGCTTTAGGAACCACTTTCAAAACTGGAGCAGGAGCAACTGATGCCACGGCTTCAACCACTGGAGGAGGCTCAACCGGAGCTGGCGCAGCCTCCATAACAGAGCATGCAGGTTCAGAGTTCCCAGCTGCAGCCGCTGCCGCAGCCTCTTGAGCTCTAAATTCTTCTTGGTCTTCTGGGGAAAGTCCCGCAAGCAACTCTGCAAGTAGTTCGTGATTTGTAAAATCCTCTTCTGAGGCCGCCGCAACCGGAGCCGGTGCAGAAGCTGTTGCAAAGAAGTCATCAGGAGCTTGTTCTTTCACTTCTTCATGGGGAACTTCCATCACTGGCGCAGAAAATTTTTTCTTCTTTCCAGAAAGTGATTCCGTGATTTCAATCAATTGAGATTTCAAAGTAGAAGTGTCCCAAGGACCCCCTTGCCCTTGTTGCAAAGCTGCGATGCGATTTTTTAACTCGTCACCTGAAACCAGAAGAAGAGAAATGGCATTTGGATTTACCAGTTCTGGGCGCGATCTTAAAAGATCCAAAAGATCTTCCATCACGTGCGCAAATTTTGCCAGATCCATAAGTCCAACTGCAGCCGCTCCACCTTTGACAGAATGGGCTACACGAAAGATATCAGTTAAATCTTTTGCAGGTTCTTGACTGGTTTCCAACTTGATCATCGACTCTTCATATTGTTCTAACATGAAAGCCGATTCATTTAAGAAATCAGACTGCAGCTCTTCGAAAAAAGAATTATCACCGCTCATTACATTGCTCCGTGGATGCATTTAAGTGCTTTTAATCATTAGAAGTATCGGCTTTAAGACGTCAGACCTATTTCCATCCTTAGTCCAGAGAAGGATTATTTCATAGTGATCTGGTCCAAAGGGTGTGCTTGATTCACTTTGAGACGGACATAGGGGACTTCACTAAAAATTAACAACAATTCAAATAACCCTTAAGTCCCCTCGGCTTTCGCACGAAAAGAACTGGGTATTCAATTTTTCCACTGTGAAAGGCAATAACAATGAGCGATTTATCTTTGAAAGCTAAGCCCGGCCAATATCTCACTTTCCAACTTATGTCAGAACAATACGGTGTCGCAATCGAAACCGTCCGTGAGATCAATCAGTTTGGCGAAATCACACCGGTTCCCCGCACACCTGACTATGTTAAGGGTGTTATGAACCTTCGCGGAAAAATCATTCCGGTTGTAAATCTTCGTATCAAATTTGGTATGGATTCACAGGATACAACTCGCGACACATGCATCATCGTGATCGACACTGAAATCGGTCAAGTGGGCATGATCGTGGACTCTGTTAAAGAGGTTGTAGACCTTCAAGAGAACCAAATCGAACCTTCACCAGTGCTTGGTAACGAAAACGCAATGTCTTTCGTTCGTGGCATGGGTAAAGTTGACAACAAAGTTGTGATCTTGGTTGATATCGTATCTGCATTCTCTGCGGATCAAATGGGTGTGATGGCTAACTTCTCTCATAACGAAGAAGCGAAAGCCGCTTAATCCTAAGTTCTAAATTTTTAGTTTTAAAAAGGCGCTGAATCTCAGCGCCTTTTTGCGTGCGTTGTCTTTTCAGTCATTCGAAAGCAGACGAAAGACTAGGGCTTAAGAAAGGCTTCCTGACTGTCTTTAAGTTTGTAACGACGACTCACCATTGAAAAGATATTATCTCCAGCTACTCCAATGGCCTCTCCGTTGAAATTCTTTGAAAGGCCGGCAACGCTAGCTGCGGATGTCTCTGCAGAAATACTTCTCTGCATTTTTCCACTGCTATCTTGAGCTGAACTTCCCTCTTCATCACTTGCCGTAGCCACGGCGGAACCTCCTCCAGATCCCCCGCCTTCTTCATATCCATTTTCCTTCGTAGCTTTAACTTTCTCCAACTTCGCTAAGGCTTTCTTTTCGGCCTCAGCATTTGCAGCAAGTGCTCCGTCAATGGCGCCCTTGGGAAGACCCGCAGAAGCCATAGAGGCCGCAGAAGACAGATCCGCACTGGAATAAGTTTTGTCTCCGACAGTGAATGCGCCTGTTTTAGGATTGTAAACACCTGCTGCCTCGATAGATTTCAATGTCGAAGCCACTGCTTGAAAATTGGGATCAGAAACCGCCGCCGTCACATAAGGATCCGCAGCAGATGTCCCCGTCGAGCTGAGTGAACCAAAACCATCAGTTTGAAATCCAGTGGTATCCGCGGAACTTGCCGCGCCACCATGATCTGATCCCTGTGCAATATTCGCAAGTCCCATGCTGACCATCATAACTCCCATTGCAATGAGGGAAGGATTCGTCGGCGTGGCGGAGCCCGTCTTAATCATATACCCACCCATCACAACTTCTGAACCACCGGCAACATAATTCACGGCTTGCGCAAAGCCATTGCCACTGCTGGATTGATTGGCGGATTGATTCACTGCAGGACTTGTCGTTGTAGCTGTCGGTGTTGATCCCGCCTCGATTCCTGTTCCAGCGACAGCAAGCGATCTAAAGAAAATCAATGCTACAAATAAAGACCTCGAGTTCATACGGCCTGCCTTTAGTTACCAAGTAATGACGACGAATTATCGCGGTATCGATCTCGAACTTTTTCCCAATTAGACTTTCCACCTTGTCCGGTGACTTCCTTGGTCCAAGCCGTTTCCCCGCTGATTTTATTTGGATCTTTTTCGCCACCAGGAAGATAAGCGCGGTACTTCGAATCAGCACTTGCAGAGGCCGACCCCGTTCCCCAACTGCCTCCCCCTCCCCCACCACCAGAGGAACCGCCAAGAATATTTGCATTTAAAGTTTTTTTTGATTCAATACCTGACGAAGAGCCTCCCGTAGAGTTTCCTCCTCCACTGCTCAAACCCCCACTACCGCCTCCGCCAGTGGGTGTCCCGACACCACCAGCAGAGTCAGAGGCCGCATTTGTTGGCATCGGTGTTGCGCTTTGGGAACTTAAATCTAAAGAGGATAAACCCGAAGTTCCCGTTGTTCCCGTCGCTGCTGGCGATGACAGTGCTGTCAGATTTGCAGTGGAAGCATCTCCCGCTCTTTCTAAGACATTTTCACAGCCAGCCAATCGAGGGTTCGCAGCACAAAGACATTTGGTGGTCTGCGCGTTCGCAGCAATTGAGCAGTCATCGGCAGCCGTGGTGCTTGTCGTGGCAGTACTTGTACCGTTAGTACTATCCTCACAACTTGACGCTTGTCTCGCGCTCTTAACCATCGAAATAATCCCGGTTCCCGCTGAGACAATCATGTTTGCATACGTATAGGTGCAGGCTTTATTTTTTGAGGCAATGGATTTGGCAGGTGTCGCATCCGTTTCATTCATTTCCAAAGAGGCGACATCAATAACATGGGTCTGCCACTCTTGAGTAATCACTGCTTTTAAGTTGTCGCACAAATTTTTTTGAGTAGTCATCTCGGGATCTTCGGTCGCAACGACTTTGCAGGGAAGAGCACAAAGAACGGTGTCCGCTAAAGACTTGATATTTTTAATATTGCTTGCCACCGTCGCACAGGAGCCTTCACAAGTTGCGCGAGCTGCAGAGCAAGTCGCTGTATAAGCAGTCAGACCTGTCTGTGCAAGTGCCAACGCCTTACCCATTGTGCTGCAAGCATCTGTAATGCCAGTTGTGCCCACTAAACCCATCAATGTGTTCACCTGATTTAAAGTGTTTTGCAAAGTGGGACTGCTCTCTTCCAGGCACACTGTTTTCGCCGCCGACTGACTCTTTACGCAGGTACCGTGTAGATTTGCGTAATATGAGGCCCAACCATCAATCTTCTTCACATTCGCAAAGATCGGAACCGCAACCCCTTTGGCATCAGCGGCCGTCGCCGCTTGCAAAACTTTTTGCGTCGCTACTTTCAAGGCTGCAGCTTGGTCGGAATATCCTTCATCACTCAGTAAAGGTGTCGCCACGGTGGGGTTTACTGTGGGATTGACTGTGGACGTGGGAGTGGCCGTGACCACAGGATCCGCTGCCTTGCTAAGACAAGTGATAAACATCGTCATTATAAGAATAAATATTTTTGTCACATCAACTCCACGTCCCTCTAGGGCATCAACGAAGGGGTCACAACTTGATATCGATTTTTTACCTTCTGCCAAATATCTGAATTCGGTCCCGTAATCCCATCAACACCAGAGCTTCCCGCCAACCCCTGTGCCTGGGGAGCCAGCGGACCTCCCGGCAGAAATTTACGAAGATCCATGCTCTTCTTCGCCTCAGATGCAGAAATATTTTTCCCCACGTATAAATTATCTGTCGAAATGGAAGATGATGAAGAACCACCGCTGCCGCCTGAACTGCCTCCGCTGCTTCCGTAAAAACCACTTCCAACAACAGTTCCAGAATCACTCGCACTTGAAGAATTTTTGTCACGGCCCCGAGGGTCTGCGCTGCCGAAGTCTCCACCGCTACTAAAACTCGTGCCGCTTCCCTGCTTGCCATCGACTGCGGATTCCGCCGCCGATTTATTCAAGGACGCTTGGGAAATTTCTGGCGTTCCGTAAAGATCACCCAAAGTATCAGCGGACGCAGATGATGTTGTTCTTGTCGCTGTTGGCGCACTTGAAGCTTGTTCTGTCGCAGAAGTCGCACTTATACAGGACGGATCGTTTTGATTTTTGCTACAGATGCAAACTTTATTAGTAGCCATCTCTGCACTAGAACAATCTACCTTTGTACTTGAACATCCCGCCAAGCTGGGATTCGCTTTACAAAAATCTGTTGTGGCGGCAGTAGTTCCAGAAGTAAGACTTGCGCAGTTCTGAGCTTGAATGGCAGTTTGCAAAAGATTTTGAATGGCTTGTTGGGTTTGATTGGCCTTGGCTTGTAGAGCCGTACAACTTTTTGCTGAATCCTTAATGGCCGCTTGCACGCTGTCATCGGTATAACCGCTTTTGCTACAAGCTGTATAATATTGTAAGGCCGAACTACAAGCACTGGTGCATGTGCCGACGGAGTTCTGACAACTCATTTGATAAGCCGCAGTTGCCGCATTGGCTGCTTGAGAGATCTTTCCCATTGTTGAACACGCAGCCTCAATACTTGCCGAAGTCGACTGCCCTAGGGCCACTGCCACTTGTTGAGCCTGGGCCAAGCCAGAGTTCTGAGAATCGTCACAGGAACTTGCAGCTTCCACAGTCTTCGTGGCACAGATATTATTTAGCTCTGCTAATTTTAAGGGACATGAAGTAGCTGCATCCACAATTGCAGGAGTGGAATTCGCATCAGTAGCCGCCATGACTAGAGAGCAATTCCCTAGAGAGACACCAATGACCAAACAGATGCTATTCAAAGCGCTTTGCAACTTCATGCAAAGCCTATCGGCCCGCAACCGAAGCTGCAATATCATGGTTCGAATTACTAATTTAAATATTTAATGAAAAGATGGATCCATCTTCAATGATCTCTCCACAATTTATGAATGATTCATCCACAGAGATTCCACATTCTTAAATTGAAATCAAAACACGAAAACTAAACCAATCCTGGCTGAACGATTTCAACCCAATAGTTGTCCGGGTCTTTAATGAATGCGATATTCTTCATACCGCCCTCGCCTAATTTCTTTTGGAAAGGTACATTCAATTTTTCGAAGCGCTCACAAGCAGTTTTGATATCCGGAACAGTCACGCAGATGTGACCGAAGCCACGCGGATCGGTATTGCCATTATGATAAGGCGTTTCAGTTTTCTCTTCCGTGCCCCAGTTGTGAGTCAATTCAAGAACGCTTTCGCGGCTATTCACATAACGGGCATTATCTACGCCTGCGCCCTCTGGCACATTTGTTCCGTCAGGAACATAGGCCAAGAAAAAGAGCGAGAATTTCCAATCCGAAAAATCCACTGTGCGGATCAATTTCATGCCCAACACACGAGTGTAAAAATCTAAAGAAGATTTAGGATCACGCACACGAAGCATCGTGTGATTGAAAACATAGCCTTTAGTTTCTGCATCGGGAGTTAGGCAAACGCCTGGAAGAGTCGACATAAATATTCCTTGAACTACGAGATAACTCAGCCGAAAAAAGTTCGACTGCCATGACCATGACAGCCTCCCAGATTGCTTATCAATCAATGGGAAGCTGACATTTTAATCGAATCTAAACTTCCTAAGTTCCTTTTTGAACCAATAGGAAGCAGGTACCTTTTAGAGCGCTGCTGATACGATAGCTGAAGCATCTACTTTGTGTTTCTTATAAAGTTCTAGAGCTGTGTATGAGCTTTGTCCGAACTCGCCGTGCACGCCTAGAGATTTTAATTTGAATTCTACGCGAGCTTGCAATAGTGCGTGGGCTAGCATTTGTCCGAAGCCACCGATCACTTGATGATCTTCCACAGTGATCAAACGACCTTGGGTTTTCGCCAAAGCAGATTTGAAAGTTTCAACATCGGCATGATTCACGTTCGCGCAGTTTACAACAACGGCACCGACACCTTGAGATTCAAGTTGTTTTACAGATTCCAGGGCTTGCGGCACCAAAGAGCCTGTGGTTGCAATTGTAACTGCTTTAGATTTACCCGCAGTTGTGTCGACAAGAACCTGCGCTTTTTTCAAATCGTAGGTCGCTCCCGCAACGTAGGTCTTAGGGAAGTTTTCACGGCCCAAGAAGAAGATAGAGCTATTTGGAACTTTTCCGGATTTACGATCTTTCGCGAAGTTCTCTAGAACTGTGAACATCAAAGCATCTGCTTCTTCACTGCAAGATAAAGAGTAAACATCTACGTGAGGAATCGAAGAAACCATCGCCATATAACTCAAAGCTTGGTGAGAAGCTCCATCCGCCGCATCTTGGAAACCAGTGTGTGAGAAAACCGCCACGATCGGAGCTTCTGACAAAGCACCCATCGTCAAAGGTAAAGCCCCCTTCGTCACACCGAACTGAGCAAAAGTATCCACCACTGGGATATAACCCAACTTAGAAAGACCAGCTGCCGCAGAAACCATGTTACTTTCCGCAACACCCACGTCGAATGAATCTTGAGGGAACTCCTTTCTGAATCCCGCAACACCCGTTGAACCTGGAAGATCTGAAGTCACAGATAAAACAGGCAATCCCGCTTTGCGGGCACGCACCATCGCAGAAGAAATACCGGTTTGAATTTTTTCGCCAGAATCTTTAACGGCTTTTGCCTTGATGTCTGCTTCCCATTTATTGAGTTCATCAATCCAAGTATTGTAAACCGCCGGCAAAGCTTCGCCGCCATAGATCTCAGACAAGAACGCTGGCAACTCTGTTGGAGATTTCAAAGGAAAGCCATGGCCACCGGAAGCTGACTCAGCAGTTTTCTTCGTCCCGATGCCTTTGATAGTTTTTGCCCAAATCGCAACAGGAACTTTTGGATTAGATTTAGCTAGTTCAACAGCTTCAACCAAAGAGTCGTAACACTTTTGCAAGTTGTTACCTTCAGCCAAAATGATCACTTTCCATCCCAAAGCTTTCAAAGATTCAAAGCTTGGATTCATCGAGAATGATTCTTGATCAATACGACCAGAAAGTTTTGTGTTGTTATCACTGATCAACAAAACATAAGGAGCTAGCTTGCCCGCTTGAGCAAGACCCGGAATCGCCGCATAAGCTTCCTTCGCCTCGCCTTCCATACTTGCACCATCAGAGATCGCCGTGATCGTCACACGATTTTTCCCAGAGAACGCCTCGCCCATTGCCAAACCTTGAGTTTGTGGGAACGCTGAACCCAATGGACCGTTAGAAACAAACACGCCCTCTGGGAAGCAATGAACTTCACCATGTCCCGTCAAACCACTTTCGATAGAACGGAACTTCTTCAACGAATCAATCGTCAAACCTGCCATGTTGTAATTTGCCTTGAGCGCATACAAACCATTTTCGCAGTGACCCGCATCGTTCACGATATGGAATAGATCGAACCATTCTTTTTTCTCTCGTGCAGCGACGTCAAAAACAAAGCCGTGCAACGCGGACATTAATTCCGCAAAGGCCGCAGGACCACCGTAATGGGAAGCTGCTCCACCAAGGACCGCATTCATGTCCATCAAGGAAACCAGAGCACGTGTCGAACGTGGATCTGCCACCGGAATAGAACGTCCATCTTTGCTTTTTACAAAGCTTTTAAATTGAGGTTCTTGAGAAGGGTTGCCCGCGAGTTTTGTTTTGATTTGAATAGGTTCTGTCATAGGTTTATGTTTTACTTCTCTAGACGAGGAACTTCAAATGCAAAAACTGTTTTCCCAAAACATTCGTGATCTTTTAAAAATAGAGCTGCACAGGCATTTGGACTGCTCAGTGCGTTGGAGTACTTTGGTCGAACTAGCCCCCCAAGTCGGCATCGAGCTTGCCCCGACTTCACAAGGACAAAAAGACCAGTTTCTAATTACCAAACCAATGAAAGACCTGAGTTCCGTTCTGAACAAATTTATGAACGCTCAAAAGGTTTTAGCGAGCGAAGAAATCCTCACACGTATTGCATTTGAAGCCTGCGAAGATGCTTTCAATGATGGAATTCGCATTCTTGAACTTCGTTATGCGCCGACTTTTATTTCAGATGGTCATGCGACACTAACTTTCGAAAGCATTCATCGCTCCCTGACTAAAGGTGTCGATATGGCAAAAAAGAATTTCCCAATGGCGGTGGGTTTAATTTGCATCGTGCAACGGATTAAACCCTATGCAATTGCGGAAAAAGTTGTGGATTTCGCCATAGACCACAAAGACAGCTTTATCGCGCTGGACTTGGCTGACAACGAAGAGGGCTTTGATCCCAAAGGCTTCTCTCCCCTTTTTCAAAAAGCCAAAAAAGCGGGCCTGCACATCACCGTTCACTCTGGAGAAACTCCGAACGACCTTGCCGCCACGTGGGTCAAGGATTCAGTGGAAATTCTCGGTGCCGAACGCATCGGCCACGGAATCCAAGTCGTCAGAGATCCGAATGTTTTGAACTTTATCCGAGATCGCAAAATTCCTCTCGAAGTTTGTCCGATCAGCAATTATCTCACTCAATCATTCACAAGCTATGAAGCTCATCCCATTCGCTCCTTGATGACCAGTGGAGTTTTAGTGACTGTGAACTCAGATGACCCTGGGGTCTTTGCCACCACTCTAAGTGACGACTACGAAGTTCTTCACCGCGTGCATAATTTCAGCGAAGAAGATTTCCGTCGCTGCAATCAAATTGCCTTCAACGCGAGTTTTATTTCTGAAAAAGAAAAAGCTCCTTTCAAAAAGGACTTCTTTGATCATGTCTAAAACCTGGATTGAAATCGCAGAAGAAATTCGACACATGATGCGCGAAGATCAAGCGGTGCGTGATGCTTTGGCGGCCACGGGAGAACTCTTCCACGGCTATCACCCGGCGATGGAGAAGATTCATCTTAAGAATGCCCACAAACTGAAAGAATTCATAGATGAAAAGGGCTTTCCCTCCCGCGACCATGTCAGCGAAGAAGCCTGCACCGATGCGATAAAAATTGTTTTGCATGCGATCAGTTGGCCGGAGTTTATGCGCGCGCAAGAAGTCGTTCTGCAAGATCTTGCCAAAGACGGCAAAGTTCCTAAAATGTATGTCGCGATCCTGATAGATCGCATTCGCTTCTATGAGGGTCGAAAGCAGATTTATGCTACCAATGCAGATTGGGATGAAAACGGCATCATGCGCATAACCGATGTGGAAGATGAAGAAAATTTAAATGCACGTCGCGCCTCTATGGAGTTGGAGCCCATCGAAAGTTTGGTCATCACTCCATTCACTGGCGAATACCATCCGCCGAATCCACAAAAAAGATATCAAGAGTATCTTGAGTGGACTCACAAAGTTGGATGGCGTGCTTAGTTTTAAAATTTAAAAGAAGTTATGAAAGGACATCCTATGACAACAACTCTTCGCGAGTTTTATCCGCAAATTGAGCCTTACAACAAAGGCTTTCTGAAGGTCTCTGAACTTCACAATCTTTACTATGAAGAAGTTGGCAATCCTCAAGGCAAACCCGTGGTCTTCTTGCACGGTGGACCCGGTGGTGGTGTTTCTCCGGATCATCGTCGCTTCTTTGATCCAAAAACTTATCGCATTATCTTATTCGACCAACGCGGCTCAGGCCAATCCACCCCTTGTGCAGAGTTGCGAGAGAACACAACTTGGGACTTGGTCAAAGATACTGAAACCATTCGTGAGTTTCTAAAAATCGACTCTTGGGTTGTTTTCGGTGGAAGCTGGGGCTCAACATTGGCTTTGGCCTATGCGATCACTCACCCAGAAAGAGTCAAAGCCCTTGTTCTGCGTGGCATTTTCCTCTGCCGTCCTTCTGAAATTAAATGGTTCTATCAAGAAGGGGCTTCACAAATCTTCCCAGATGTTTGGGACGAATACCTCAAACCTATTCCTGAAAACGAACGCCATGATTTGGTAAGCGCTTACTACAAACGACTCACTCATCACGATGCCCACATCCGTTTGGAAGCGGCAAAAGCATGGAGCAAATGGGAAGCGGCCACATCACGCCTGTATATGGATCCTAACGCCGTTGATGAATTCGATGATCCTGATTATGCCTTAAGCTTTGCGCGTATTGAATGTCACTACTTCACTAACAATGCGTTCTTTAAAACGAACAATTGGCTTTTGGAAAACGTTGATAAGATTCGTCAAATCCCTGGTTACATCGTACAAGGTCGTTACGATGTTGTGTGCCCGGCAAAATCAGCTTGGGAACTTCATAAAGCATGGCCAGAAGCAAAATTTACAATCATCGCTGATGCCGGACATGCAGCTGCAGAACCCGGAACTCGCTCAGCTCTAATAGAAGCCACGGACGCTTGCAGAAGCTTGTAAGAACTTCAGGCATAAGAGTTCACTCGGAAACTCTTATGCCTGTCATAAGTATTATATTGTTGTAAAGTGGTTCCAAATTGGGTTTATTCATTCCACGCACCGCGTATCGCGATGCAACACTATCCGGGGGGATTAAGTGGGACTGAATAGCAAAGGTCTGTTCGTAGTAGGGGTACTTTCAACAATCACATTCGCTGCATGCGCACCTAAAAACAGCGAATCTTCACAAGTTCAAACTTCAAGCGTCGAATCTTCTGCGATTATCGCAGGACAGCTTGTTAGTCCAAATGAAGTCGTTTCTAGAAGCATCGTAGCAGTCTATACTCAACACGACGGTGAAAAGGGCGGAGGGATCTGCACAGGTTCACTTCTTCCAGGAAATCTTGTTCTTACGGCAGCTCATTGCGTTGATGACTTTATAACAATCGTTTTTAATACAGATATGGACTCAGCAAATGAAACTCAAGCCTTCCCTGTGGATAAGGTTGCTGTTTCTCCTTACTGGGCTACCCGCAAAAATGCTCCTAAAGATCAAGGCGATATCGCTTTGTTACACTTTAAAGGAACAATTCCTTCGGGATTCGCACCGGCGACATTCCTCACAGACATGTCGGCTCTTAAAAATGGCGCGACGGTTTTGTTAGCTGGATACGGTGCCAACCAAGTTAAGCAAACTCCGATTGATACCAATACCTATCCTGATCTTATTGCTGCAATTCAATCTGGAAAAGTGGTGTGTGACGATCCGATGAAGCTCACAAACTGTATTGAAGCAACTATGCTAGGTACTGGAGTTTTACGTAAAACAACTGTGAAAATTGCTGACTCAAAGTTTGGTGCATCAGAAGTTCTTTTGGATCAAACCTCTGGCACTGGCGCATGTCATGGTGACTCGGGCGGTCCAGCTTACGTAGTTGCAAACGGGAAATTGTACCTTTGGGGCGTAACTAGTCGCGGAGCCAACGATCCAAAAAACGATTGCTCTAAGAATGCTGTTTATACTAACGCTTATGTTTACAAAACTTGGTTGAACCAAGCTGCGAAAAAGTTGACGGCTCCAGCTTTGACGGATGCAAACAGACTTAACAACGTTGCAACGACCAGCAATTAATCCCATAGAAGACTTTTCAAACTTAAAAGGGCTGCTACTCAACTAGCAGCCCTTTTGTTATTTCAATCCCATGAAAACGAAATTGTTGTACGTCGGCTCTATAGTCGTTTTTATTCTTAGCGGCTGCCAGAATAATGGTGGCGACTTTACTCCGGGGACATCTCAGGAGAGCGCCATCGTTGGTGGCTCCGAGACTGGAACAAACAATCCTGCAGGTCGCACTGTTGTCTTCCTTTATGATGGCAGCACAAACATGTCCTGCACCGGTACTCTTATCGCGAACAATTTGATTCTTACTGCGGCTCACTGTATCGGCCCCACTAAAAAGGTGACAGTTGCTTTTGGCAGCAACCCGCTTCAGGGACCGTACGACCTGCGCAACAGCACAGGCGTTGTCGTTCACGACAAATACAACAAGGCCGGCACTGAAGATCGTAATGATCTTGCCTTAGTTTCATTCAACGGTGGACTGCCGGATGGATTCATTGTGGCTCGTTTGCCAATTCCAAGCTTGGATGTTCAAGCGAAACAAACTTTCTTAGCACTGGGTTATGGACGTACTTCCGGCAAAAAACCCGCTGTGGATACTGACATGCAAGGCTCAGGAGTTCTTCGCCAAGTCGGCCTTCAAGTGGACAGTGTCAGTCCCAATAAAACACAATTCCGCGTTGATCAAAGCACCGGCTCTGGCATTTGCAATGGCGACTCCGGTGGCCCGGCCTTGGTGAAAAATCAAAATGCTTACTATGTGGTGGGTATTGCTTCGGCGATTCTTTGGACCGTTCCTAAAGAGCTCAGTGCCGATGAAAAAGAAACTTATCTTGATCAGAAAGACCTCTGCATGGAGAAGTCGATCTACATCAATATTTCTGAATATCTAACTTGGATTTGTGACTCTTCAAAGCAATTGCTGAATTAAGACCTTAATTCTTTCCGCTAATTCCTTGGGGCGATCAAAAAGCACTCGGTGCGAAGCCTCAGGAATGAGATCCACCTTAAGGCCATGGATATCTTCACGAAGCTGTTCTACCAAGGTCATAAACTTTTCGTCTCGTTCCCCCGCCGCAATACAAATTTTTGTAGCTAGCTCCTGAATCAAAGGGCGCATGTTCTTTTGTTGCGCCAAAGACCAATTGGTCAAAGCCAATCCTAAAGACTCTCGAAAATAATCTTTTTCAATACGAGAAGGCTCTTCTTCGCCTCCACCAAAAACAGGTTGCGCATTCCAATTACGCAACAATGTATCCCAAGAAGATTTTAAGAATTCTTCGGCCCAATAGGAATCATTCATCCAACGCGCCCGGCGCTCTTCAGAGGCTGGATCAAAAGACTTAAAATGATCGTTGAAACCAGGATTGGTTGAGATCAAAAAAGATTTGTACCAAAGCGCCGGCTTCTGCTCAAGAGCATGCAAAGCCAAGCGTCCTCCTAAAGAGTATCCAATCAGGACATTGCGATCTGCTCCACTGGTTTCCATCTGCACCCAGCGATTAAAATTCTGAGCCCAGCTTGCGAAACTATGATGCGGATTTAGGTTTTTTTCTTTGAAATAGTCGGGCGTGTAGATCTTGATTCGATCATTCTTTGGCAAGGCTGCTTTCACAGCCTCCCAGTCTGACGGTCTTCCTAAGAATCCATGAAGAAAGAAAAGATTTACTCTTTCCACAGAGCTTCCAGCTCCTTCCAGAACTCCTGCGTTTGCTCAGCATTCGGCAAAAGTTCGATGATCTGTTTATCAGCTAGTTCCGTTGTCACTGGAATATTATGCCACTGCTGATAAGACCAATTCCACATCTTTGCCCAGGATTCGAAAGAAATCTGGTGTTTGTTTATGAAAATCTCTTTTTTGAACATGCGAGAGAATATTTGGCCCCCGCCATTGTTAATAACGACAATACGGAATTTTTGAGCATCGACCTGGGAAGTTACCCAAAGTGCCGATAAATCATACATCGCTGTTAAATCCCCAACAAGACACCAGTTTTCAGTCTCGGGATGAGCCCAACCCATGAATGTCGAGATCTGCCCGTCAATTCCATTCGCTCCGCGATTCGCAGCCACACGCAAAGGCGGTGACTCTTGATCTGCGCAAGAATCCCACTCACGAATTGGCAGTGAATTTCCTAGATACACGGAACCTTTCTTCATCTTCTTCGACAAAGAGTAAATCAGACCTTGCTCTGACTCTGGATACTTCTGCAACAAAGCTCTGACTTCCGCCGCCTTGGCAGCATCATCAAAATTCACTTTTACATTCTCATGCTGCTTCGAAGTGAATTCCACTTGGCTCAACAAATCCAAAGAGTTGACGTGTTGAACTTCGCGGCTTAGCCCTGTGTAGTGATTGAAGCTGACAGAGAACACGGGAATGTTTTTATATTTATCTTCCAAGTCGCGCCACAATCGAACCGTCGGTACGCCACCAATGCGCAAGATCGAGTCGCACTCGCCTGATTTCAAAATTCGATGAATCATCTGTTCACCACTTTGAATCAAGATATCCTGCAACTCTGGATTGCCACGCAAACTTGAAATGCCTTCCGCATACACTGGCGCCCTGTACTGCTTAAGGAAATCCAAAACAGTTCCATAGGCTTTTTCTGGCAAGATGCCCACGATCACCAACGGCTTATGGGTGTTCAGAAATTTTTCCATCTCCTTCAAAGTTCCCAGCGGCGTTTGTCCTGGCAGCTTCGTGCGTTCCGCAACAGCAGGAATTCTAATTTGTGGGATGGGTCCATCAATCAAGGGTTCTTCAAAGCTCACGTTGACGTGAATTGGTTTTTTCCACGAAAGACTTTTAAAAGAAAGATGCGAGTTCTCTGCATCCAAATCCAACGCCACTTCATTGTAGTAAGAAAAGATTCCTACTTGCTCAATGGTTTGTGGAGCCCCTGTGCCACGATAATGTTTCGGGCGATCCGCTGTGATCATAATCAATGGCAAAGAAGAATAAGTGCCTTCAACAGCCGCCGGCAAAAGCTCCGCCACAGCTGTTCCTGAGGTTGTGAAGATCGCCACAGGACGACGGCTACTTGCGATACGTCCCAATGCAAAGAACGAGGCTGAGCGTTCCTCAAAGAAAGTATAAACTTTAAGATTTTTATTCTCGTCCAGAATGTGCACTAAGGGACTGTTACGAGCTCCTGCACACAAAACAAATTCACGCACACCAGTGTCCACTAACTCCTGGATGATCTTTGCTGCAAGTTCCATATTTGTCATAATTCAAGCCCCAAAATCTTTTTCACTGACAGACGTTTCTGAAAGAGTTCTCGCCATTCACGATCCAATTCACTGGCAGCAACAACGCCGCATCCGGAACCAATCATGGCTTCTTCGCTATTCCACTGCAAATTTCGAATGCCGACAAGGCACAGAGCCTTATTCTGGTCGATAAAAGCGAAAGGGCCTCCGAAACCACGGCGTCCTTCCTGACCAGGGTACTCTGCCAGCCATTTATAGCCAGCGGCACGAGGTGCCACACCCAGTGCCGGTGTCGGATGAAGCTCCTCTATAAGCTTTCTAAATGGCGGAGTGCTATGACATTTAACCACGAATTGAGTGATCAAATGAAACAACATGGGCAATTCCAAAATCTTTGGCCCATCGGTTTTTACAGAACCCCATTTTGACATGCGACTCTTCAAATCCTCAACCACCAGCCTGTGCTCTTCCATTTCCTTTGGGTCTTCCAACAAAGACTCGCGCCCTGTGCTTTCACTTTTCGGGCAGGTGCCAGCTAAAGCCATTGTTTTCAAAATTCCAAAATCAAAATCGAAAAGAACTTCGGGAGTCGCACCCAGCACGCCTTCTCCATTTTGCCAAAAGCCATAGACAAACAAAGTCTCTGGAGCTTTCGTTAAATTCAAAATCATTTGTGCAAGATCCTGGGGCTTTACAGTTTGTGCTGTTCGCGCAAAAACCGCTGGCACCGCTTTTTGAATTTCACCCGTTTTGATCTTCGCTAGAATTCCCTGCAAAGCTGTTGAGAAATCTTCTTTGCGAGGCTCTCGCCAAGGAGCCTTATCTAAAATTTTGCTTTGGGCACCTTCACTGATGGAGTTTGCATGCAAATAGCTCTCACAAATTTGCTGAATATCAGTGGTATTGAGGGTGTAAGTGATCGTGCCTTGATAAAGTGGCTTTGCCTCAAGATCATAGAAATCCGGCCAAAATACTGAAATCGCTGATGAATTGGGTGACGAATTGGCATTTTTTACAGGTTCAAATGGGCCCTCTATCAAGATCCATTGGCCCTCATGTCGCAAGAGGGCCCCTGACTGCAAAAGGTTTGTAAAGCTTTGAAGCGTTATGCTATTCTGCCGATCCACAATAAGCCCTCAATTTCTGGGTGAACAGAAGAAGTTCGTAGTATGGAAATTCAAACTATGCAAACAAGTCCCTCAACCCAAATAGTCAATATTGGCGGGTTTGATATCGGTGGTCCTAACTTCACGGTGATCGCAGGTCCTTGCTCTATCGAAAGCCCCGCGCAATTCATGGAAACCGCAAATGGCGTTAAAGCTGCCGGTGCTCACTTGCTCCGCGGCGGTATCTGGAAAATGAGAACATCGTCCAAAGACTTCCAAGGTTTGGGTTCTGCATCTTTCGACTTTGTTAGAAATGTCTGCAAAGAGACAAACATGAGCTTGGTCTCTGAAGTGACTGACGTTCGTCAAATCGAAGAAATCTACGACCTTGTTGAATGCTTCCAAGTTGGTTCACGCAGCATGCAAAATTACGAATTGCTTCGTGAGCTTGGCAAACAAAAGAAACCTGTTCTTTTGAAGCGTGGTTTATCTGCTTACATCAACGAATGGATCAAAGCGGCTGAGTACGTCACAAATGGTGGCAATCAAAACGTGATCCTTTGCGAACGCGGTATTCGCACTTTCGAAACGGCAACTCGCAACACTTTGGATTTAAACGCCGTTGCTTACGCAAAAAGAAACACAAACTTGCCTGTGATCGTGGACCCTTCCCACGCAGTAGGTATTCGTGCTCTGGTTCCAGATCTTGCTTACGCAGCTGCGGCGGTGGGTGCAGATGGAATCATCGTTGAAGTTCACCCTCGTCCAGCGGAAGCGCTTTCTGATGGCATGCAAGCGCTCACTTTGGGTGACTTCAGCACGATGATGAAAAAGCTTGATAAAATTCTGACGGCGATCGACAGACCTCTTCACAAGGTGACTGAACATGCACACTAAGCATTCTCCAAATCCTGAAATCATTCGCTCTATGTTCTCTAAAGTTGCGGCGAACTACGACAAAGGAAACAACGTTCTTTCTATGGGTGTGCATCACTTGTGGAGAAAGAAACTTGTTAAATACGCTGGCACAAAATCTGGCGATAAAGTTTTGGATTGCGCAACTGGCACCGGCGACTTGGCTATTGAATTCAAAAAAACTGTTGGCAACAACGGCGCTGTCATCGGAACAGATTTCTGCGCAGAGATGTTGATTCCAGCTCCAGGCAAAGCAAAAGAACGCGGCCTAGAAATTCAATTCGAACAAGCAGACGTCACTCAACTTCAGTACACTGACAAAACTTTTGATGTCTCTAGCATCTCTTTCGGAATTCGTAACGTCAGCGATCCCGTGCAAGCTTTGCGCGAAATGGGTCGTGTTACAAAATCCGGTGGCGTGGTGATGGTTCTTGAATTTGGACAAGTGAACATCCCGGTGTTTGGCCCTCTTTACAATTTCTATTCGCAAAACATCCTGCCTAAAATCGGCGGACTCGTCACAGGCCAAAAAGACGCCTACGAATACCTACAAAAATCTTCTGCAGCCTTCCCCTGCAGAGAAGGCTTCGTCGACCTCATGAAAGAAAGCGCCCAATTCTCAAAGATGGAATACATCCCCCTCACCGGCGGCATAGCCTACATCTACAAAGGCACTGTCAAATAGGCAAATAGGTACGGACACACTTTTGGTGTCGCAGCTGCGTTATGCACTCGGCTGCTAGCTCGGTTCTTCACAACTAATAAATAAAAAAGGCATCTCACGGGATGCCTTTTTTATTTATTGCTATGACAATGAGTCGTGACTGATTCAACGAACCACTCTAGATCTGAACGCCAAATTTCTAACGCAGCTGCGACACCAAAAGTGTGTCCGTACCTAATCCCACCAGTAGAAGACGTAGCCGCAGATTATTAGGCCTATGACCCAGTTTAGGAGGGCGCCGGCTACGAAGTAGGGGTAGATCATGAGGGCGACGCCGGAGTAGACGTTGCGGCGATTTTCGTTTTTTCGGCCATGGCGGAAAAGCCAAAGACCGATGGTGCTGAATATTAATCCCGCTACAATGGCCCAGATGCTGAAGTTCAGATCTATTGGCAAGTTATCTAGCGATATAGGTAGGTTGGATAAATCTTCCACTTAGACAATTGTAGGCCTTGGACCAAGACAGTCAATGGGCCTAGGCCCACTTTCTCTAAGCCATCATCCTAAAGAACCAAGGAGCGGGGCCAACCAATGGAGCCATCCCCTTAAGAATCTCAATAACATCCATCCAATCGTACGCCAACTGCTGCTGCTGAGAAACGATCATGACGTAGCCACCTTGAGGCAACTGGTACAGGCTTTGAGGTTTTTTAGCCTCTGGTGCCTGTTCAATTTGTGGCTCTGGAGGTTTGGGAGGAGGAGGCTGCGGCACTTGTTTCCGTGTAGGGCATCCCCACAAAGAGACTAAGAAAATAAAAAGGAGGAAATAAGACCTTTTCATAGATCTCATTTTCCTCCCGTAAAAACTGACTGGCTAGTTGTTTTAAATCAAAGTGTGTTTCTACTCGCTAAGCGTCGCAATATTTCAGAGTAAACTCACAATTAAACTTATTTAGTAATGCCAAGGAAACTTAGAGAAATCTTTTGGACGCTTCTCTACGAAAGAATTGCGACCTTCGACGGCTTCTTCAGTACCATAGGCAAAACGAGTCGCCTCTCCGGCAAAAAGCTGCTGCCCCACGACGCCATCATCAACCATATTGAAACCGTACTTCAACATGCGCATCGCTGTAGGACTTTTCGAATTCATTTCCTTGGCCCATTCCAAAGCAACTTTCTCTAAATCTTTGTGAGGAATAACGGCGTTAACCATACCCATATCAAAAGCTTCTTGAGCTGTGTAATTGCGTCCCAAGAAGAAGATTTCGCGAGCACGTTTTTGTCCCACCATCTTTGCCAGATACGCAGAACCATAACCGCTATCGAAACTTGCGACATCGGGATCTGTCTGTTTGAAAATCGCGTGCTCTTGACTTGCCAAAGTGAGGTCACAAACAACATGCAATGAATGCCCGCCACCTACGGACCAACCCGGAACAACGGCCACAACAACTTTCGGCATGAAGCGAATCAAGCGCTGAACTTCCAAAATATGCAAACGACCCAAACGTGCTAGGTCGGCCTTGCCCACAGCTTCTTTATCTTCGTATTTATAGCCATCTTTACCGCGGATGCGTTGATCTCCACCAGAGCAGAATGCCCAACCACCATCCTTTGGAGACGGCCCGTTGCCAGTGATAAGAACTACGCCCACATCGGGAGTTACGCGAGCATGCTCAAGAGCCGTATAAAGTTCATCGACCGTTTGCGGTCTAAAAGCATTTCTTACTTCAGGTCTGTTGAACGCGATACGAACTGTGCCCTGATCTTTTGCACGATGATAAGTAATATCGTTAAACTTAAAACCAGGAACTTCCGTCCACCACTCAGGATTAAAAATATCAGAAACCATTTCGTACTCCTCTTTATTAAAACCCATTTATTTTATCTCATTCCAGAAGCTCTGCCAATATCAATACGAGTCTTGCCATAGGCCGCAAGGGTGCAGAAAACAAAAAACCGAGCTTCTTTGCAGAGAGAGAGCTCGGTTTTTATAAGGATCGTATTCCGAAGGATTTTAAACTCTGTCCGTCTTGGCCCACAGATAATGATCCGCCAACACAAGCCATGTCATAGCCTCAAGAACCGGTATTGCTCTGGTAACAATACAAGGATCGTGACGACCTTTTTTAGCGACATCTAAAATGGAACTGGTGGGCTTAAAAGAAACTCTCAACAAGATTGATTCGCCCGTGGAAATTCCACCGCGAATTCCACCATAGGCATCTTGCGAGCCTTGATGAAAG
>CAZPYX010000004.1:42841-52115 GCA_964590635.1 uncultured Bdellovibrio sp. | reverse complement strand
TTGTTATGGAGTATGTCTAAAGGGTTGTAGCCGTCGGTCACGCCCCAGTTGACGAGATTAAAGCCGACTTGAATATTGAGCACATTCTTTTGGAATTTGAGATAAGCCTCAGTGGGATCGAAGAAGTACTTTTCGCTGTTGGATTTATTATCGGGATTGGCGACAAAGACGGGGCGAAAATAAAATCTCCAGTGCTCTCCATATTTCCATTTTACTAAGGGGTCTAGCTCTAACTTGAATAAGCTATTGCTGGTATCTTCGCCATAGTCTTTAGGAAAATAGATTTCATCAAGTTGAGTATCAAGTCCCAGACTCCACTCAGAGTGCTGTTCTGAATCACTTCGAGTTTGCGCCGCGAAGGTTATTGAGGTCAGGCTTGTGGTAAATATAAAGAGGACCGCAAAGAAAGCAAATTTCATCGCATCATCCTAACGTCAAAGCAAGGTCAGGTCCCGCTGACTTTTGGCAAGAAGAGAGATCTTTATGCGGTTGCGAATTTGTTAACATATTCAATGATGGAACTTTTGAATTCCTCTGTGAGTCCAACAAAACGAACGCCAGCGTATCCATCGGCTCCGACATAAACGACTTCGCAGGTGGAATTGATTGTAATATAGAGATTGGGGCTATTCAGAGTTCCCGAAAAACGTTCACCAATTTTTAAACTTTGCGCATCATTGATTCCCAACCCACCTTCACTGATGGAAATCACACGACAAGAAAATTCGCCTTTTGAGCTTTCGCAAGCCAAGGTTCCCACGATGGGCACGCGAGGATGGGATCTGCGACTGATTTCAAGATCATCGACGATTTTTTGAAAGCTAAAGATCTCTTTCCAGCCCGAACCGCCGAAGCTAAGATCCACAGTTGAAAAATCCTTGAGACTTTTCAAGTAAGTAATGAGATCCACATACTTCATCGGGGCTCTTTCTGTTCCGTCGATGCGAATTTTCCAAAGTTGCTGTTGATCAGCATCAGATTTTTGCGGTTGGAGTTCCTTCAGAAGTTGGCGCCACTTTCCTGGAGCCATCCATTCAGAGTGACCACGTCCCCAGATTTGTAGTTCGGGATTGTTTTGTGCTTGGCTACTAAGTGCGGCGATCTTGGATTCAATTTCTTCGGGATTAAAAGGACCAGTAACTTGTCCTTCATTTAGAATAAACCAGATCTTTAAGTTCACAAAAGTGCTCCTGAGGTGTTATCTATAATTCATTAGAGCGAAATCTAAGTGACTTTGTCTAGGAGAATTACGAAATGAAATACATCATCGCTGGAACGGATCGCCCAGGATCGACCACCCTCAAACTCTCGAAATACATTCAAGGGATTTACAAAAATCTTGGTGAAGATGTGGAGATCATCGACCTTATTGAGGTTAAAGAGCACCTTCACACGGGTCCACATTATGGAAAAGATGACCCTGGTATTAGACCTTACTTGGATAAAATCGCGAAAAGTGATGGTTTGATTATGGTTTGTCCTGAATACAATGGCTCACTGCCAGGAGTTCTTAAATACTTTATTGATCATTGGAGATTTCCTGAATCATTTGAGTACCGACCGGTTTGTTTTGTGGGTTTGAGTGCTGGGATGTTTGGTGGCTTGCGCCCGGTGGAGCATCTTCAGCAGATTTTCTCTTATCGCAATGCCTTTATGTTTCCAGAGCGCGTCTTTATTATGGCGTCACACAAGGCTCTTAATGCAGAAGGTGAAGTGTTGGATGAAACCATCAAGGGTTTACTTGTTCAGCAAGCGAAGAACTTTGGTAGATTCACAAAGGCTTTGTCCGGCGCAAAACTTGATGCAAACTCAGTTATCGAGATGAAGAAGAAGGTGTAGTGCTGCTTGCGGCACTACTTGTTCCATTGGGACTTCTATTGTCAGTAATAACTCTTGAGTTCAGGCGACCCTCAAAGAAAACCAGTCCGGCAAGGATGAGAGTAGCTAGCAACCACTTCGAATGAAAAAACGCGGAACGCATATAATTACACTCCCAGTCACAGCGGCTTGCACTCCGACTTAGTCAGAGCAGTTTGACTATCAAACACCTATAATTGTCCCGTATTGCTTAAAAGAATTGCAACTAAACTTGCTGTAATGTCGGCGATGAATGTACAATCGCGTCATACTTTGAGGACGAAAGCTGACAACTCTCAGGAGATTTCCTAAACTTAAGTCTTACGCCTTGTTTTTGTTTGGAGTCTAGACATCGAAAAAGCAACTGGTCACAGTACGAATAAGAATTTGTTAATGCTCTCTTTAGGGGCCTTAGGTGTCGTGTTCGGAGATATCGGAACAAGCCCTCTTTACTCCATGCGCGAATGTTTTGGCGAGTACGGTATTCCTGCGACTCCTGAAAACGTGATCGGGATTTTGTCTTTGATTTTCTGGACACTGATCATCGTGATTTGCGTGAAGTACATGGCCTTTGTCATGCGCGCGGATAATAAAGGAGAGGGTGGGATTCTTTCTTTGATGGCTTTGGCCGTGCGCAGTCAGCACACGAAAGATGTGACCCATCGTCGCTGGATCATGACGATATTGGGATTGTTCGGTGCGGCTCTTTTGTATGGTGATGGCGTTATTACTCCGGCGATTTCAGTTCTTTCGGCAATGGAAGGTCTGACCATTTTAACTCCGAACTTTGAGCCTTTTATTATTCCGATCACGATCTTTGTGATGAATGCGTTGTTCTTGATGCAAAAATATGGAACGGGTCGCATTGGGGTCATTTTCGGTCCTATTTTGCTAATTTGGTTTATGACTTTGGCGGTTTTGGGAATCAACGGCATCGCGATGAATCCGCATATTTTCGAAGCGCTGTTGCCAAGTCATGCTTTTGAGTTCTTCTATAATAACGGACTTCATGGTTTCTTGGTTTTAGGTTCGGTCTTCCTAGTTGTTACCGGCGGGGAAGCTTTGTATGCCGACATGGGACACTTTGGTAAGCGTCCAATTCGTTTGGCTTGGTTCTTTGTTGCATTGCCAGCTTTGGTTCTGAATTACTTCGGACAGGGCGCTTTGTTGTTGAGTACTCCCGAAGCCATTTCAAATCCGTTCTATTTGTTGGCTCCGAAGTGGGCGATTTTGCCGATGGTTATTCTATCGACTTTGGCTACGGTGATTGCTTCCCAAGCTTTGATTACCGGTGTATTCTCGATCACTCGCCAGGCTATTCAATTGGGATTCTGTCCTCGTATTTCAATCATCCATACATCAAGCCAAGAAATCGGTCAGATTTACGTTCCGGCCGTGAATTGGTCTTTGTTTGTGGGCGTTATCTGGTTGGTTCTGACATTTAAAACATCGAGCAATTTAGCTGCCGCTTACGGCATCGCGGTGACGGGTACGATGATCATCACAACGATTCTGGCTTACGAAGTCGCTCGCCAAAAATGGAATTGGAGCTTTGTTAAAGCGGCCGGTATTTTTGGAGCTTTCTTAGTGATGGATTTAGCTTTCTTTGGTGCGAATATTAACAAAGTTCCCCATCGCGGCTGGGTCCCCCGGATGATATGAGCAGTGACCTATCTTCTTATTACCTCAGGGCAAAACGGACGGCAGGTTTTCTTCCGTCGTTTGAAAGAGCGTCCAATGCCAGTGGAAGAGTTCTGGCAAAAGATTCTCCATCGTACACCGTTGCGTGTTCCAGGGACAGCTATTTATATGGCTGGAGATCCATGGGGTGTACCGGTTCCTTTGTTGCACAACTTGAAGCACAATCGCGTTTTGCATCAACGTATTGCAGTTTTGACAATTCAAACTCGTGAAGTGCCATTCGTAAGTAAAAAAGATCGCGTCTCTATTCAAGAGGTGATTCCAAACTTCTATCGTATTTTGGCTTATTACGGGTTTATGGAAACTCCAAAGATGAAGCACATCCTTGAAGCTTGCCGTCAGCGTGATATCAATTTCAACGTGAGTGACACCACTTTTGTGTTGGGTCGTGAGACAATCATTGCTGTTCCAGGGGCTCCGAAGCCAGGTGAACCCGGAATGCCACATTGGCGTGAGCGTTTGTTTGCAGTGATGTCTAAGAATGCTCAACGACCAACAGCGTTCTTTAGAATTCCACCGAATCAAGTTATTGAAGTGGGAATTCAAATCGAGATTTAGAACAGTCAGCTCGAAAGGAATTTTTCAATTTCTTCCTTTTGAGCCATGGCATCTTCATATCCCAATTCTATAAGATGTTGAGAGAAAGATTGTTCGAACAATAGAAAACTAGTGATCTCGCTGGCTTCCTCTAATGAACCCAGGCCTTTTAATAAATAACGAATCATTCGTGGTAAATCTTTTGAGCGATTAGCGGCGATGGTGGAAAGATCTTTCGACGGGGCAATCCACAAGGCTTCAATACTACGAACGGAAAGTTTTTTCCGTTCTTTCTCGGTAAGATTCAGCATCTCTTTATTGATTCTTTCAATTCGTTCGATATCAATTTCAGTTCCATCTAGCATAACTGCATTGAGCATAACGCTCAGAATGCGCGAAGTGTTGGGTGGCTCTAGGGCTGCGTCTTTCTTTTGCGAATAGCACCGGTCTTGGCGACTGCGAACACCGATGGCAAGAATTTTAGTAGCCCCCATGAAGATCGCAGGGGCGCAGGGACTCAGGTTGCGGATACTGCCATCTCCATAATAGTTGTCATTGATCTTGATGGGCGGAAACAACAAGGGAATCGCAGCTGAAGCCATAAGATGCTCTGCTGCAATCTCGGCACTTTCGCTTCTTCTGCGCACTCGCTCCCATGGGGGGATCTGCGAGTGTCCCTGCATGAAGGTGATTGAGTTTGTGTTGAAATAATCCAACGCTGTGATGCCAAGAGCATGGATATCTCCACGAGTGATTTTTTTATGAATATTCTCAAAGGAGCAATGTTTCTCAATCAAATCTTTTAGTGGAGCGGTATCGAGAAGTGACTTGCCCGGGGTCGATTTTTTCAGTCCTCCTAAAGATAAATCGGCAATCCAATGCACGCCTTCATAGGCCAATGAAACAGGATTGCTAACAAACACATCCTCACTTTTAATATTACTCCAAAGATTTATCAGTTCCTTACATGCATCGGAAAAGCTCCCTGGTTGAGAAGTTAGGACGCAGGCATTGATGGCGCCAGCACTCACTCCTGTATAGATTTGAAAAGGCTGTTCGATTTTGAGTTCCGTACACATCTCTCCGATGGCAGAAAGAACTCCCGCTTGATAAGCTGCTCTGGCCCCACCTCCAGAAAGTACGAGACCTAAGGTCGAATTGGGGGTTGAATGCGGGGTTGAAGGCGACCTAGACATTGTCAAACTCCTCATTGCGCAGACACTTTCACAGGGTCATAATGTTTCTTGAGAGCAGGGCACAATAATCTTTCACATGATTATTGATTCCATTGAAGGAAAGATACTCTGCGTAAGGGAGCCGTTGGCTCCCTTCTTTTTTACCCCTTATTGTGTTGCTGACTTGTGTTGTTTGTCCTTGAGTTTCTCGAGGCGAATCTCTTCGTCTAATATCTCTGAGAGATGTGTTCTTCGTGCTTTGACCAAGCGATCAATTTTTTCCAAATACGTGGCGAGATGATGAAAGAGGCGCTCTGTCTCTACATCAATTTCAAGACGGCCCTCCTCTTCTTTGATCTCTTCAATCAATCTATCAATGATAAACAGTGCAGCATTCAAAGAGGCCCCTACATCGTGCAGAAATTCTCGTTCGTTATGAAGGTTCGTTGATGGAACAGTTGCACGGTAAGTGGGGACATTTGGGTTTGCCATAAAGCCTCCTTCAAATCATTATGCGGATCCCTCTAGAAGGCCTCAATATGTAGGGTTGCAAGGTCTTGAAGTGGCCGGCTTTGACTGAGTGTGAGCAGCTTGAAAATGTTTCAACTCGAATTTGAGGACATCTCAACGGCATAAAATCCAATCGGCATATTGCCTTTGTTTTAAGCAGTTCGTTTTGTAAGTTGCGAGATAATTTAGGATTTCGTTAAGAAATGGTGTTGAAACGGGACTAAAGTTCTGGCACCTTACTTGCTTTATAGCCCAGTGGATCCATTTTGGGACCATTTACGGCACTAGTTTGAATGAACTACAAAGGTTCGCGAATTAGAAGAAGTTGAAATTTTGAATTTAGGTTTTTGAAAAGAAACATAATTAAAACCATTAAGGTTAAACATATACGAAAGGGAAAACAGTGAAAAAACAAGTTCTAGTATCACTGATTTTGGCGGGGTCCTTGGTTTCTTCTTTTGCTCACGCAGAAGAGAAAAAAGAAACTACACAAACTTCTAACTCATCATCAGTTAAAGTTACTGACGTTCAAAAAAAGGACGAGCAAGTAAAAGACATCGATGACGAAATCACAAATGCACGTCTTCGTGCTCAATTGGGTTCTAAGTCTCGTTGGTCATTCAAATCTGACTTCGGCTACAACGGTGGATCTGTTGAAAAACCTTTCGACGCCATTCGCCCGAACTACCGTGCAGGTGCTTCGGTTGAAACATTGTCAGTATTGTCTGGTAACGTTGGTGTTAACTACCGTTTGACTGAAAAAGACAATTTGTCTGCTGGTACTGGTATCACGATCATGGATCCGTTCCACGGCGATATCACAAAACCAGTTTACGATCCTCGTGCAAGAACTAAAGACGACACGATTTCTCGTTACCAAGTTTCTACTCCATATTTGGACTGGAGCCGTGGTTATAAAGCTTGGGGTATGCAGATGGTTTCTGACATCACTTATTCTCATTACACAGATACTGACTCTGCTGACATCAAAGCACTTGGCAACATCTCTTTGAGCCAAACTTTCTTGGCTGACTTCGGCAACTCAAACTTCTCTGGTGGTGTGAACGTAGCGTTCGACATGACTCCATACACTGGCGATCCAGACAGCAAATTGCTTTCATACTTCGAAAATGGAAACTTGATGCGTGATGACATGGGTCTTGGTTTGTTCCCATTTGCTGAGTACTCAATCAACGACAAATTCTCTCTACGTACTGTGTTCGGTTACTTCCAATTCATCCACTACAAAAATGAATACGGTAACACACAAGACTGGAAACAACGTGAACCATACCAATCAGTAGGCGTAGGTATCTCTATCACTCGTGATATTTACCTTTACCCGAACATTCAGTTCACTCCAAAAGACATCCGTGCTGACAGAACAAACGTAGCTCTTTCTACGAACATCAACTTGTTCTAATCACTCGTAAGTCCCAAAAAGACGAACAACATAAAAAGGCTGCCCACAAAGGCAGCCTTTTTTTTAGGTACGGACACACTTTTGGTTTCGCAGGTGCGCTACCAAAAGTGTGTCCGTACCTTTATCTTTTGTGGTTGCGGATTTTTTCCTGCAATCTTTTGAAGGCTGGTAAGTCTTTTGGTGCTGACCAGTCGTTGCCAACTAATTTTAGATCAGCATCATCTTTTGAAATGCCGACGGCTTTTAGATAGTCGTCATCGCCTGCAAAAAAATATGTTTGGTAGGGGATGATATAGCCACCGAGCTTTTCGACAAAATAGCGGGCCTCTTCTTGGGTGCTGTACCAATGCATTGTGCTGGGGCCTGTGCCGCGATTTAGAAACAGCTCTGTTTCTTCAAGTTTGAGTTTGAGGTCGCGCCAATTTGAAAAACCATTTAAAGAGGCAATTTTATTGAGAGCATCCTTAAGTTTGATTTCTTTATTGTTGGAACTCAGTGATTTTTGTAGCTTCTTCGCCCGAGATTTGAGCTCGTCGATTCTGCTAACGGGTTTGTGAGTGGGACTTCTGGACATGAAAACTCCTAAACGACTGTCTTCCGCGGGATAGTCAAAAGAGTTTTTTCTATTTCATAATTGAAAAGGCAGAGTGAATGATCTTTGGCGGAAAAGGCAGCTCCGCGCGGCCTTCCCATAAAGAATAACGAAATAGTGGTGATTTTGTCAATGGGTGGCTGCAAGCCAACTCTGTGGGTGATCCAATTTGAAATATACGATGCTCAAATAAACGAAAGGTCCAGGCTTCTGTTTTGGCGCACCTTAGATGCAAACAGAAGTGGATATCCTTTAGTTTTGAGCTGTGGCTGTATGCGGAAGCAAAGGCAGCGGATCGATGGGACCACGATTATGGCGAATTTCGAAGTGCAAATGAACGCAGGTTGAGCTACCTATGCGGGCCATCGCTCCCACGACATAGCCCTTACGAACTTTTTGTCCTTCAGAAACAAGAATCTTGTCGAAGTGAGCATACAGTGTTGCCCAGCCGTCGCCAGACTCGATCAGAACCATTTTTCCGTAGCCTTTGAACTCACGACCAGCATAGATAACTGTGCCAGCCTGGGCGGCTAGGATAGGCGTTCCTTTCGGAGCAGCTAAATCAATCCCTAAATGAGGTTTGCGTTTGTTAGGCAAAAAGCCACGAGTCATGCGCGCACTATCAACGGGCCAATCGAAGGTCATATCTTGAATGATCGTCAATGGTTGATCCGACGCTGCAGTTCTTACCGCGACGGTTCGTTTTTCGTTGGCTGCTGGAGTTTGAAAGTTTCCGCTCGAAAGAGGGGAGTTGAAACTTGAACAGGATATGAGTGATCCTGTAATAAACATGCATCCTGCTGTCTTAACTAGCTGAGTCCATCCTGGTGTCATTCGTTCACTATATCTCACAAGCGCGCGAATCCAAAGCATAAACTCCTCTAAACGCTCGACAATCTTCGGCGGCATTTTGCTTGTTTTTTATGCGTTACTTATCGGCGGACTGTGGAGCTCGGTTGAGGGAAATATCTGCTTTGCATTCCCAGGTTGTCGTATTGCAGCTGGAATGATCGCACGTTTGATTTTGAGATGGAAATTGGCAGGAAATTGGCTTTAGGAGCGAGTTTTCTTACCCCTAGAGCCTGGCTAAATTTCTGTTTATTTTTAGTAGATCGGGAACTGTTTGCAGAGTTGTTTTACTTCCTCATGCACTTTGTTTTTATTAGCTGCATCTTCAGGATTGTTTAGGACTTGAGCAATCCATTTTGCGATTTGTTTCATTTCGCTGGTTCCCATGCCTCTGGTTGTTAGGGCTGGGGTGCCGATGCGCACGCCACTTGTGACAAATGGAGAGCGTTTTTCATTTGGCACAGTGTTTTTGTTAACTGTGATGCCGGCTTCGTCCAAAGAATTTTCAGCTAATTTGCCTGTGAGTTCTCTGTCGCTAAGGTCGACCAGGATTAAATGATTATCTGTGCCACCAGTCACAAGTTGGAAACCTTGAGAAAGCATTTCTTCAGCCAGCGCTTTGGCATTGGC
>CAZPYX010000004.1:0-42831 GCA_964590635.1 uncultured Bdellovibrio sp. | reverse complement strand
ATAACTTGGCCACTGTATGTTTTGAATTCAGGCTTAAGAGCTTCGCCGAACGCGACAGCTTTTCCAGCGATCACATGTTCAAGAGGACCCCCTTGGATGCCAGGGAAAATTCTTGAATTCATCACTTTGGCTTTTTCTTCTGAGTTTGTCAGAATCATGCCGCCGCGGGGGCCACGCAAAGTCTTGTGAGTTGTTGTTGTTACATAATCCGCGTATTCAGCAGGAGACGGGTGGTGACCTGTTGCAACCAGTCCTGCGAAGTGCGCCATATCAACTAGCAACTGTGCTCCCACCTCATCGGCAATCTCTTTGAATTTTGCGAAATCCAAGGTGCGCGGATAAGCGCTGTATCCCGCGATGATTAATTTAGGGTTTACTTCTTTTGCTACAGCACGAATGGTGTCGTAGTTAATTCTTCCCGTTTCAGCATCCAATTTGTATGAAGCCGCTTTGAAAAGCATTCCGCTGAAATTTACAGGAGATCCATGGGTCAAATGCCCACCGTGGGACAAATCCATTCCCAAAATCGTATCGCCGGCTTTGCATGCCGCTAAATAAACACCCATGTTGGCTTGAGAGCCAGAGTGCGGTTGGACATTTGCATACTTCATTCCGAAAAGTTTTTTTGCTCTTTCGATCGCAAGTGTTTCAACAGTATCTACGTTTACGCAGCCGCCATAATAGCGTTTTCCTGGGTAACCTTCAGCATACTTGTTTGTCAAAATGGAGCCTTGAGCTTCCATCACAGCTTTAGACGTATAGTTTTCAGAGGCGATCATTTCCAGGCCGAACTGTTGACGTTCGGATTCTTTTTGAATAGCGGCTGAAACTTCAGGATCGACTTGAGCTAATGCCAAATTTAATGACAGTGACGTTGAATGCATAAGATTTACCTCTTCGCTTCAAAGTATCGCTTGAATGTATGGAATTTAAAAGTCTCAACAACCAGTGTCGGCTGAGAGTTTTTCGACACGACGTTGGTGACGTCCGCCTTCGAAAGAAGTCTTAAAGAATTCTTTGATCATTTTCACTGCTAAATCAGGTGCCGTGAAGCGTGCGCTTAAAACAAGTATATTAGCATTATTATGTTCACGAGACAGGCGAGCGATATCTTCATTCCAGCAAAGTGCCGCGCGTACCTGCGGATAACGATTGGCTCTGATTGCCATGCCTTGGCCGGATCCGCAAATCAAAATGCCCATTGAAGGACCTTGAAGTGAATCTTGAACATTTGTTTTTTGATTATGAAGTTCTACTTGAACTATCTCTTTACAGACTTTATCTGCAAAATCAGGATAATCCACAGAGTCCCCTGTGAATGTACCTTGATCCTTCCAGTTTAACTCTGAAAGGGCTGCCATCACTTTAAGTTTTAAATCTAAACCTGCGTGATCACAGCCAACAAAGATATTCATAATACCTACTCAGTGTATTTAGAGAAGATCAAACAAGCGTTCGTTCCGCCGAAACCGAAGCTGTTATTGAGGACGTGATTCAATTTTCCTTCACGAGCTTTGTGAGGAATATAATCAAGATCGCAATCTTCACTTGGATTGTCGAGGTTGATAGTTGGTGGAGCGATTTGATCACGAACTGCCATCACACAGAAAGCAGATTCAATGGCACCTGCAGCACCCAAAGCGTGGCCCGTCATTGATTTAGTACTGGAAACCCAGACTTTCTTCGCATGATCGCCCATAAGCTTTTTGATAGCGAAAGACTCAAGACCGTCACCGACAGGAGTCGATGTGCCGTGAGCATTGATGTAGTTGATGTCTGAAGGTTGAATTCCAGCATCTTTTACAGCCATCGCCATGGCAGCATAACCACCAGCACCTTCTGGAGCTGGAGATGTCATATGGTAAGCATCTGAAGAAACACCGTAGCCTGTGATTTCGCACAGAATCTTCGCGCCACGTTTAACCGCATGCTCTAAGGATTCAATAACTAAAATCGCAGCACCTTCACCAAGGACAAAACCATCACGGTCTTTATCCCAAGGACGGCTGGCTTTTTCCGGAGCATCATTGCGAGTTGAAAGCGCACGCATTGAAGCGAAGCCACCAACTGCAAGACCACACACCGTACTTTCAGCGCCACCTGCTAGCATAACGTCAGAAACTCCGTCCCGAATGTAGCGAACAGCATCACCGATAGAGTGAACGCCAGAAGCACATGCAGATGTCACAGAGTAATTTGGACCTTTAAGACCCAAAGAGATTGAAACCTGGCCAGCGGCCAAGTTTGTAATCACGCTTGGGATAAAGAAAGGGCTGATGCGACCAGGCCCTTTTTCTTTCATTTTTAGTGAGGTGTCTTCGATGGTCTGAAGACCGCCGATACCCACACCGATAATAACTCCCGCTGTTTCTTTTTCTTCCGCGCTCAGCTCAAGCTTTGCCATCTCCACCGCCATTTTTGAGGCGGCGATAGAGAAGTGGATGAATTCGTCCATCTTCTTTTGTTCTTTTTTCTCGATGTAGAGATCAGGTTGGAAACCTTTTACTTCACCGGCAAAAGTCACATCGAAGCCTGTCGTGTCGAATTTCGTAATTTTGGCAATGCCAGATTGACCACGAATTGCAGCGGCCCAGCTATCCTCAATGGTATTACCAAGGGGAGTAACTGCACCAACGCCAGTAACGACGACTCTTCTTTGTGTTTTGGATGGACGTTCGAATCGGGAGTTCATAAAAAACTACGCTTTGCCTTTTTTCTCAAGGTAAGAAGCTACGTCTTGAACTGTCTTAAGCTTTTCAGCATCTTCGTCAGGAATTTCAAGATCGAACTCTTCTTCCATTGCCATTACAAGTTCAACGATATCAAGGCTATCAGCACCAAGATCGTCGATGAAAGAAGCTTCTGGCTTAACTTTCTCTGGATCTACGCCAAGTTGTTCAACGATGATGTCTTTTACTTTTGGATGCAATGCCATTTAATCCTCCTAGGTACATTAATCCGATACTACAATTTTCAAAGTCCAGTTTTTTCCACCTTCGCTAAAGCTTCGGCGGACAGGCCTTGTTTTTTTTAATCCAATGTGAGCATTCTTATGCTCATTTTTGACTTTCAGCAGAAAGTCATTCCGCCGTAGCTTCAGCGAAGGCGGATTCCTCGCATTAGTTAAGTCTCAATTTTGAGACACACTCCAAGCTCGCAGAAGCTACTTCTGCGTTCGCCAACGGCGAACTACTCCACATTCGCCAGAGGCGAATCATTCCATAAACATTCCGCCATTCACGCTAAGAGTCTGTCCAGTGATGTATTTAGATTCATCACTGAGCAAGAATCTCACAGCCTGAGCGACGTCAGTTCCTTCGCCAATTTTTCCGAGTGGAACTTTTGCCAAGATTTTTGCTTTCACATCTTCTGGCAAAACGTCGGTCATCTCAGTGGCGATATAACCAGGAGCCACGTTGTTCACGCGAACATTACGTGAACCAAGTTCCAAAGCCACAGACTTAGCAAAAGCTACTGTTCCAGCTTTTGAAGCTGCGTAGTTTGCTTGTCCTGCATTTCCAGTTTGTCCAATAACGGACGTGATATTTACGATGGAACCTTTGCGCGCTTTCATCATGCCTTTAGTGAAGGCTTTTGTGACAAGGAAAGTACCGCGAAGATTTGTTGAAACAACAGAATCAAAATCTTCGGCCTTCATGCGCATAAGGAGTTGGTCTTTAGTGATCCCAGCATTATTCACAACGCCGTCGATCTCTGGCCATTTTTCAAGAATGTGCTCAACAGCTTCGTTCACTGACTGCTCATTGGACACGTCCATTTTAATATAAAAATGACCGTCGCCTTTAAGAGTGTGAGCAACTTGTTGAGCCGATTCTTCGCGAGATGAATATGTAAACGCAACTTGTGCGCCTTCTTCAGCAAGAAGTTTCACGATGGAAGCACCGATGCCACGGCTTCCGCCAGTAACTACGATTTTCTTTCCTTGAAGTGAGTTGTTACTCATTGCCTAATATCCTTTATCTAATTCTTGGAATGCCATAAGTGTGCAGTTTCCAGCACACTGTGACCGAACTCTGAATAAAGCTCAAGAAAATTTAATGACTCGAAGCTTTCAAAAATTCCTCAATAGTTCTAATATCTTCGATGCTCGAAGTGGTCATAACTTTGAAGAATTCAGGATCGATCTTCTTAAGAAGACCTTGAATCACTTTACCAACGCCGCACTCGATGATTTGCGAGTGACCAGCGGCTTTAAGAGTTTCCATGCTTTGAGTCCAACGAACGGGTGCCGAAACTTGGCGAATCAAATTTTCGCGAAGGGCAGCGCCGTCATTTTCGAACTTTGCATTGAAGTTTTGAACGATAGGAAATGCAGCCGGTTTAAACTCCATGTCTGTCAACACGACACGCATAGTATCTTCAGCGGGCTTCATCATTTCGCAATGGAATGGAGCTGATACTGAAAGTGGAATTAGTTTTGCGCGTTTTGGAGCTTCAGCCCAGATATTTTCAGGTTTAAAGTTATCCTTCAACCAAGCTATGGCCTTGGCTGAACCGCTGATTACGATCTGTCCTGGAGAATTAAAATTCGCCGGAGACAAGGGACTAAAGCCCGAGTTTTTTACTACGTATTGGCAAAGAGTTTCAACTTGATCCGGTTCCAAGCCAAGAACAGCAACCATGCTACCTTGTCCAACCGGAACTGCTGATTGCATCGCTTGTCCGCGAGTGCGAACAGCTTGCATTGCTTGATCAAAGCGAATCACATCCGCAGCAACTAAAGCGGCGTACTCACCAATGGAGTGTCCCGCTGCAGATTGTACTTTCGCATGGAATTCGCTGCGCAGGACTCTTTGCGTTGCAGTGGAAACAAGCAAAAGTGCAGGTTGAGTATTTTCAGTCAAAGCAAGATCGGCTTCAGAGCCCTCGAAGCAAAGTTGCTTCATATCTTGCTTTAAAGCCTCAGAGCCTTCTTCGAAAGTTTCTTGAGCGATCTTGAAGTTTTCAAACAAAAAACGGCCCATGCCAGGTTGTTGGCTGCCTTGTCCAGGGAATACGAAAGTAAACATGTGTTAGTACCTCAACAGAATAGATCCAGAAGTCAAACCTGCACCGAAAGCGGTAAGTAGGATGTTTTGACCTCTTTTGATTTTTCCATTTTTAACGGCCCAGTCAAAGGCTAAAGGAATAGAGGCTGCAGATGTATTTCCAGTTTCCTGAAGATATACAATCACGCGCTCCATTGGGAAATCGAATTGATCAGCCACAGCTTCAATAATGCGCTTGTTGGCCTGATGGGGAATGATCCAATCAATTTGTTCAGGAGTAACGTTATTCTGAGCAAGGGCCTCTTTACAGCAAAGAGCCATTGTGCGAACCGCATTCTTAAAGATCTCGCGACCTTTCATTTGAACGAATTGAAGATTGTTTTCTAAAACGTGTGCTGATTGAGGCATGATACTGCCGCCACCAGGCAATGTTAGAAGTTCAGCAAGATCGCCGTCAGCATGAAGATGTGTACTTGCGATAACATTTGGTTCGTTGGCTTCAGCACGGGAAACAACCCATGCGCCAGCGCCATCACCAAAGAGAATGCAAGTTTCGCGATCTTTATAGTTAACGAAGCGATGAAGAACTTCCGCGCCAACCACAAGAATGTTTTTGTACATTCCAGTGCGAATAAATTGGTCGGCAATGGAAACACCGTAAATAAATCCAGAGCATGCGGCATTCAAATCGAACGCCATCACGTTGCGTGCGCCGAGCTTGCTTTGTAAGTAGCAAGCCGTCGAAGGCATCTGACGGTCACCTGTAACGGTGCCGACGATGATCATATCAATATCTTCTGGATTTAGATTGGCGTCTTTAAGAGCTCTTTGAGAAGCAATGAGGCACAAGTCCGATGTGGCTTGACCTTCCGCTGCCATATGGCGGCGTTCGATCCCGGTGCGTTCAACAATCCACTGATCGCTCGTCTCTACCAATTTTTCGAGATCTTGGTTCGTAAGAACCTTCTCTGGTAGATAAGAGCCTATCCCTGCGACACGAGATCGATGTAGTCCTGCCATGGAAATCAACCTGTCTTAAATTATTTAGCTGCGCTGATTTGTTTGCCTTTGTAGTACAAAGCTCCGTCAGCACCTTTGCTTGCGCGGTGTGGACGAACTAGTTCGCCAGTTTTTTTGTCTACAGCTACTGCTGGAGCAGACAAACCATCGTGTGAACGGCGCATGTCACGTTTTGAGCGAGATGTTTTCTTCTTAGGAGTTGGCATTTCTAACCTCTTTTAAAGTTCAAATAATTAAATCAGAAGATCGGTAATCTATCTAAACCACAATAAAAATCAAGAATTTAATTGATCTTTATGTTCTTTAGAGCGGCAAACGGATTTTGCGGTTTTTCTTCCGGCATCACCTCGTCGTAGCTAAAACTGCGTCCTTTCAAAGGAATTTCGCAAATTGAGCAGTCGCCATCTTCATTCTCAGGGCCTGCTGGATTAAAAGGCGCAGCAAGAGCCACAACTTCGTGTAAGTATTCACCCATATCGAAGTGCTGTCCCTCGTATTCGACAGAATCTGCTCCTTCGTCAGGTAAATCACTGACATGATTCACCTTTGAGTAATGGCCCCCACGGGGTTGATCTTGTTTTGGAATAAGAATTTCTTTGAATTTTTCGTTCACCGGGAAAGCAAAATCAATTCCACAACGTGAGCATTGCTCAGGGAGGGTTGTTTTGATGGTGCCGTTGAGCTGGAAATCCCTGGTAGTCAGGGGCTTGATGAAAAACTCAGTTTGATATTGGGTTTTTCCAATAAGGTCAGAAAGCACGTTATTGATCTCACCAGTTTGGCTATTCCAAACGTAAGAACGGCCTTCTTCTGGGATGTCTGCAAGATTGATTTTCATAGATAACTCCGAATCGCCCCATTCCGGTCTTTGCCAAAGCAAGGGCAGGTCGTCTGTTCTAGTAGATATGGGGCGCCAGGTCAAGGACCAAGTCAATAATGAGTATATACAAGAAGAAACTCAAAGTTACCAAAGTCGAAAAAAAGGCCCGCCAGCCGTAGCTTTGGCGAAGGAGGGAGTAGGCTTTAAGTGGAATCAAGGAGGCAGTTATGGCTACCCTCAAAGTAAATGGAGCTCAGCTCTATTACGAAGATCACGGGCCGAAAGACGCTCCGGCCATCGTGCTCAGCCCCTTGCTCTATACAGACACCTCTGTTTTTGAACCTATGGTGAGAATGCTTTCAGATGATTACAGAGTGATTTGTTATGATCATCGCGGCTCTGGAAAAACAATGGGCGCGGTCAGTCCTAGTATTGAAAGCAGTGCTAAAGATGTCGCAAGCTTGATTGAGGCACTTGATCTTGGACCTTGTCACTTCTTTGGAAACTGTTTAGGTGCTGATGTGGGATTGCAATTGGCAGTGTCTCGTTCAGATCTGCTTCGCAGTTGCATCCTAGCAGGTCCTAATTATCAAACTGACCCAGCTGACGTCATTAAACGAAACGACGCCATGGTTGATAAAGTGAAAGCCAATGGCATGAAAGAAGGTCTTAAAGATTTTGCCAATATGTGGTTTGGATCAACATTCCGAAGTACGAAAGATCCAATCCAAGTCATGCGTCGAGAAAAATGGTTGAATCATCTCGCAAAAATGAAATCAGAAGAAATAGATCAAGTTCGCCAAATCTTTCATCGTAAAGATCTAAGTAAAGAACTTGGCAAAGTCCGTTGTGATGTTTTGGTTCTTTGTGGTGATGAAGATTCCGCTGAAAGTCTTGAATCTAGTAGGAAGGTTGCAAAAGCAATTCCTGGTGCGGAATTAAGGACAATTCATCACGCAGGATATGCTCTTGTTATTGAACAACCTGAAGAAGTCGCCGAAGTTATCAGAGCTTTCGTCGGCAAAGTAGAACGTCGTTTTACTCATAAATCCAAAGTAGCAGCACGCGAAAACTTTTTACGCGCGGGCTATTAAGGTCTGAAGGCTCAAAAAAAGAAGGCACTCTTTCCAAGTGTCTTCTTTTTTGTGTCTTTAGTGTCTCGAAATTTATCATTAAGAGTGCCCAGAAATGGCCGCTGAAAGAAATATTTTCTGGGAAGTCATAGGGATGTTAACTTCCATTTTTCCTCCATCCTCAAAGGGTATTCTCATTGTAAGAACTGGGAGGTTCTATGATGAGAATTCTGAAGGTGTTTTCACTTTCCGTAGTGTTTTCTTTGATTGTTTCTTTTGGTGCGCAAGCGGCCACCTCGACTGCTGGCAATGCGCAGACGGGAGAGGGAAAAGGGCGGCCACCCTCAAGGGATCTTTTAAAGTGTGTGTACACCCCACAAGCTGATTCACAAAGTTCGTCGCTGCCAACAATCAGTCTGGGATTTAAATTCTATCTAGAGCCCAATAATAATAACGAAATGGCCGTGGATACTTTCTCGTTGGGAAACGATTCCCAGCCTGTTAAACAAATTGGACATGCTGAACTGATTGCCTCACAAAGAGTTGGCGCTGATGGGAAGGTTTTTGTTGATCCGTTGGCGGGCCTGACTTTGGCAGAAGATTCACCTTTTGAGTTTGCGATTTCTTTTGCGTCTTCAAGCGAGACGTCCAAGAACGCTCGATTTAGTGCGACCATTGAATCGATAAGTACCTTTGCAGGGGAAGCTTATTCTCAGCTTTCGGTGCAATGCCGAAAGGCTCCGTAAAAAAAATGTTTAAATTTTGTGTTTGAATTTCTATGGATGAGTTTTGATTTTTGCCTGGATTGAATGTTGTCTAAGTTAGTTGGAAGACAAATGAAGCAGGCGAATATTAGAGGATTCGCTCTGATCGCCCCAGCTGATTGTGATCGAGTTGTCGTGATGAAGAAGACTCCATTTATTATCGCGTTCGATGCCTTCGGCGAGTTTATCTAAAAATTTATAGTCCAGAGCGAAAATTTGGATTTTTTCAGGTTGATAAACGCCTTGTCCTTCGCATTCGCGGAGGATGAGGCTTGCATCCTTATACGTATAAACTTTGACCTCCTGGGCTGTCTTCGAGGCTTTATGAAGTTTTTTAGGGCTTGGGTTGCCAATTTCGACCCATAAAGAAGTGCGCCCACTTCCTAAAATTTCAACACGCATTGCTGGTAAATCAGGGTCCCCAAGGCCCGCAGGGGAAAATTCCAGGTCCTGCTGAGAGTTCAAAGCAAAAGCAATCACGCGAGTAAGAAGGTATTGCATGGACTCAGACGGGTGCATGGCGACGCGGAAATCCAGTTGATCATAAACCCCGCGGTCGACATCTGAAAGATCAATACGAAAGCGATAGAGCGTCGTTTGTGCCATTAGTAAGCCACGGTTTCGAATAGGTCAGAGGTCTTTGGAGTGGTCTTGATTAATCCCAAGTCTTTAAGTTGCTGCACGAGGGTCGCCCAGCGAGCTTCAGACATGGAGCCTAACTTCGTGTCCTTCATTAAAATCAATGGCTTTTGAATATCTGCGGCAGATTTAAAAGTCTCAAGATCTAAGCTTTTGTTTAATGAGGCCATGTATTGATTGGTTTTGCTTGGATTGTTTAAGTAATTTTGCCAACCTTCTTGCGAAGCTTTTAAAACCTTCTTAACCAGTTCTGGCTTTTCCTTAAGAACTGTTTCTGTTGTCGCAAGTACAACTAGATAAGGATTGAATCCCTCATCCGCGATGAGAAATGTTTGCACCCTGGCTCCTGATTTTTCAGCGGCCAAGGGTTCCGTTGTTAGGAAGCCTTGTTGTGAAAAGCTTTTATTGTTGATGAAGTTGGCCACGCCTCCCAGATAAGGAACAACTTTGACTTTTGGATTGCCAAATTTCTTTACTAGGAATTGATAATAAGGAAGTCCTGACTGCATCGAAAGAAGTCCATCGGATATGAAGACATCTTTAAGGTTTTTAAAACCACGTTCTTTGTGTGACATAACTATGTATGGCGAAGTTTGGTAAACTGCGAACAAAGCTTTGACCTTATTTTTTGAATTGCGGTCCTGTGAAAGAATGATTTCATCGGCGCTGACAATGGCGAAATCTATTTTTCCATTTGCAAGCATTTGCACAGTCGGAGTTCCTGAGCCGCCTTGAATGATATCGACCTTAAGTCCTTGTTTGGAATAAAAACCCTCCACATCAGCAGCGTAAAATCCACCAAACTCTGGTTCAGCTTTCCAATTCAAGGCCAATTTGATTTTTTGTTGTGCGAAGATTTGCGTGGAACATAATAAGACGATCGCGAAGATTATTTTTTTCATAATTCACCTTGAGAAAAAGGTCTGCGACTAATAATCGCACGATGGATGAGATTTAAAATGCCAATTAAAAGAAGCCCTAAAAGTGACAGCAATAGTATCGCTGCAAACACAATGTCGACCCGTTGCTGAGTTCTTGCTGCATCGATCATCGCTCCCAGGCCGCCACCAGCTACGAACTCGCCTGCGATGCTTCCGATAACAGAAAGACCGATAGCGATTTTGAGGCCAGATAAAATATGTGTATAAGCATTAGGAAGTTTGAGCTTGAATAAAGTTTGTAAAGGGCTGGCATGGTAAATCTTAAATAGATCTTTTTGCGCAGCGGTTGCGCTTTCAAGACCTGTGAGGGTGCTTGCAATGATTGGAAATATCGAGACGATGAAGCTTGAGGCGATCACTGTGGGAGCCCCAAAGCCGAAATAGATGACCAATAAAGGTGCGATCGCTATAATGGGAACTGTTTGAAAGAAGACTGCAAAAGGCAGGATGGCTCTTTTTAAAAGATCCGAGAGAGAAAACACAAATGCGATCAATCCGCCGACAAGAACACTGAGTGTCAGGCCATAAAGAGTGTTTTTTAGTGTTTCAAAAAAAGCAGTCTGAAAGTCGGGGCGCAGCTCTGATAATGTTTCTAGGATTTGAGAGGGTGCTGGAACAAGAGAGGCTGAGAGCACTCCCATCTTTACAATAAGTTCGGCAAGAAGTGCTAGCACAACGAACGCTAGGAGGGCGGGAAGGCCTTTTGAGATACTTTTCATATTCATGCTCGAAGTTCCTCTGAAAGATCTCTGACGACCTTATTAAAGACTTCTGAAGTGCGTAAGGAATTCGTGCGCTCAACAGGCAGATCTAAAGTTTTATCCATAGATATTTTTGCGCCGGCGCCCTTTAACATAATAACTCTTTCGGCCAAAAAACTTGCCTCTAACAAAGAGTGAGTTACAAAAACGATTGTCATCTTTTCTGACTGCCAGAGATCTCGCAACTGAATCTGCAATTCAGAACGAGTAATTTCATCCAAAGCTGCAAATGGTTCGTCGAGTAAAAGAAGACGTGGTTGAGTGATTAAAGCCCTAGCGATGGCCACTCGCATTTTCATTCCACCGGAAAGTTGATGTGGAAATAAAGCGGCGGCTTGCTTTAGTTTTACTTTATCGAGAGCGTTCAGAGCTTTATCTTGCAACTCTGATTTTGAAAAACCAGAGGTAGGCATGAGCTCAAAAGGGAGAACAACATTTTCGAGTGTTGTTTTCCACGGAAGCAGATTGGCCTCTTGAAAAACAAAACCGATCTGTTCGGAGCTGCCTTCAATTGTTCCAGATGTGGGGTTTTCAAGACCTGCAATCAAGCGCAGCAGGGTTGATTTGCCAGAGCCGGATGCTCCAACAATGGCAACGAAGGACCCTGCAGTGATTTGGATATTCATATTTTGGATCACAAAGTTTTTTGAGTTCGAGGTCTCAAAAATTTTCTGTAAATCCTTAATTTGAATGTTCGAAGCGATCCTCGTTTGCATCTATTAGACCCAATCGTAGTTGAAGCTGATGCTGATTCGTTCTTTATCGACACCTTTGTCGAATTGATTTCCAGGGACTTCATGACGGATCCAGCTTTCAAAAAGAACCAGATGGCCTTCTGAGGGCTGCATGGAAATGAATCTTTGATTCGGCTCTTTGGCGTTTGCTTTGCGGGGCGGAGTGGCCATGAAGCTTGTCATGCGTGGATCTTCGAATTTAATCGCAGAGCTGCCCTTAGGGATTTGCACATAGTAAGTTCCGCTGATAACGGAAAGTGGATGGATATGCATGCTGTGATGGACTCCTGCGGGCATAATATTAATCCAGCAAGAGGTCATTTTTAATTCTTTGGGATCAATATCCATCTCAAGATGTTTTACGAACTTGCGAACATGTTTATTGATCTCTTTTTCAAGAATTTCAAAAGTTGTCGAGGCCTGGTGAAGTTGTGCGATGGAGCCGTAGGAAGTGTAACCACCGGGATAGTTTTTTAAAGACCAAAGTTGTCCTTCTTCGTCAATGCGCGAATAGGTTTTTGCTTCCTGCTTAAGCTCTTTATTGAATTGAGACAGGCTTGTTTTTTGGCCTGCTGTTTTCAGTGGCGCGTAGTAAACGAAGGTAGGGAAGAGTGTCTTTATCATAATGAGACATTAGGGTTAAAAGCGCATCAAGACAAGGGCTGATGCTGACGTATCAAATCAAGAACTGACAACCATAAGTTCGACACCTGTTAGAACTCTCATCAGGGGAGGTCTGTCATCTCAAATAAAAGAGGGGAGCGCGGGATGTCTCTTTGGCACTCCCCTTGCTTTGTATCTAGGTATTACCAAGGAGTGATTTATGAAAAAGCAACTTTTAGTATCAGTAATCGCAATGATCCCTGCAATGGGCTTCGCTAAAGTTGCCGACTTCAACGCGATGATCGCAGATAATATGAAAGAGCAAAGCCAACTTCACTCCACGGTAAAAACCAATGTTGGCGAAGCCCGCGATGAGGCTCGTGAACGCATCGTTATCGTAGAAAATAACGGTGGATCTTACAATGCTCCTACTAAAAAAGCTCTTTTGGCCTTTGATAAAGAGAAGAAAAGCTTTGCTCCTTCACAGCAAAAGCAATTCGATCGTCTTGCCAACGAAATCCATCTTTCTGACGAGTAGTCTTAAAGTATGAGTTTTCGAAGTTCTTGCTGCGAATAAACGTAGTCCGCATAAACCATGGTGTTGGTGATATTTCGATGTCCCAACGCCACCTGGACCAATCTTAAATCCTTCGTCTTCTGATAAAGCTCAATCGCAAATGTATGCCGCAAAGAATGGAACTTCTTTGGGACGGGGCGGTACATTTCCCAGACCTGATAGAGTCGATTGTAAGAGATGGGGAAAACCTTGTTGCCACCCTCTTTTTCCGCGAACCGATGAAGTCGATTGAAAATGTCGGAATGAAGTGGAATTTCTCGGTCGTTAGAGCCTTTAATTCCCCGGATAAAAACGCTTTCGTCGTAGGGGTTTAAATCAGACCTTTGAATATTGAGAATTTCTTGAGCCCGGGCTCCCGTCCTTAAAGCCACCCAAAACATCAAACAATTGCGTGGATCCTTATCTTGAAAATCTGTGAGAATTTTTCGCAAACGTTCTGTTTCGGGAGCGAGAAGGTATTTGTTTTTATTAAGTGAATATCGAGATGCCGTAGTCATAATTCATCATTCAAAAGTCGGGGTGGGTTTGACAAGGGCTATTGTATGACTTAGTGCATCCAAAGTGTTGATATATAAACATATATAGTTTAGATGCGTCGCAGCAACATATGCCGCAGCGAATCAATCAAAGAGGCCTTCAAACCTTGAAATAAAATCATTAATAAAAACATATACTTAATACTAAAGCTTATAACTATAAGCTTTAGGTAAATTTGAAAAAGGGGTATATCAGGTATCCAAGGATTGATTCTTCCGTAGTTTCAATGACTTAGCTTGACTATTCGTTCGTACATTTTAAAGTATATCTGTATTTCACAACGTTTTCTACTGTGATTAACAACACTAATATTGTGAAATACAACGGTCCAGCGGAGGTCGAAATGGAAATGGAATCCCAGACCCTGAATGCAGGGTTGGATGACGGCTTTGAAAATCATCTTTTAAACGAGAGCTTTCAAGAAGGGGAGGAGACTCCCCGTTCAAAGACATCTTTAAGGATGCATTATGAGGCCCAGGTTGCGGTTATTCGCCGTCAGACCGGGGATTTAGAGTCTGTTCGTTTGGGTTTAGGTCTTTCGCAAAGAAAAATGGCCCAACTTTTAATGGTTGATCCATCGGCTTGGACTCGCTGGGTGAAACAAGGAGATGAAGCTCCGCCCCATATTTGGCGTGCTCTTCAATGGTTTTCGGCTTTGCAGGAAAAAATCCCGGGTTTGACTCCTCATTATTTCATCAATCAAAGCCCTCAGGTTTTGCACCAAAAAGCTCTTCAAGAGTTAGATCATGAGCGCACAGAGCGCCAGCAGGAAAATCGCATTTTGCAGCAAAAATTAGAGACCCTTTCTGAGGATCGCGCGGAACTTCAAAAAGGCCTGCAAGACGAGATCTTTAAGCTTAAAAAAGACCTGAATTTTCATAAGAAGATGAGTATAGTCATCCTTTCATTAAGTATTGTCTGGGCCGCGGTGCTCTTAGTTTGGAAATTTGCATGATAAAACACGACGTCGTTCGACTTTTAGCTACTCAAAAAATTGCAGCCGCCATCGCTAAAATGGGTCAGTCTTTAACTGAAGATGAAATTTATAAAGCTCTTGTTGAGCCACCAAACTCTGAAATGGGTGATCTGGCTTTTGGCTGTTTTACCCTAGCTAAAGCTCTTAAAAAAGGCCCACCGCAAATCTCTGCAGAAATCGCGCAAAATATTTTAACTGATGGTCACTTGACCAAGGCGCAAGCTGCCGGTCCTTATTTAAATCTTACTTTTTCTCCGCAAGCCTTGGGTGAGCAAGTTGTAGAGCCTATTTTGAATGGATCCTTCTTTAAGAAACAGATTCTTGAAAAGTCACCAAAAACGATGATCGAGTATTCTCAGCCGAATACACATAAAGAACTCCATGTGGGTCACATGCGTAATATTTGTTTGGGCGATGCCTTGGTGCGAATGCTTCGTTACTCTGGCCGAGAGATCATTTCTTCAACTTTCCCTGGAGACATGGGGACCCACGTTGCAAAGTGTTTGTGGTATATGAAAAAGCACAATCATGAGCCTGTTCCTGCTGTGGAAAAGGGTGAATGGTTGGGGCGTATGTATTCTAAAGCGAATTTGCTATTAGAAGATCAAGTTGGAACTCCCCAAGAAGAAATCAACCGTGCGGAATTGACGGAAATTTTGAAACAGCTCGAGTCTGAAGAAGGTCCTTATTATGATCTCTGGAAGGAGACTCGCGAGTGGTCCATCGCTTTGATGAAGAGCGTTTATAAATGGGCCAATGTGGCGTTTGACGAGTGGTATTTTGAATCCGAAATGGATCGTCCTTCCACAGCATGGGTGAAAGAACTTTTTACTGAAGGCAAGCTTGAAAAGTCAAACGGCGCCATCGGTGTAAATCTTGAAGCTGAAAATCTCGGCTTCTGTATGCTCTTAAAGAGTGATGGAACTGGTCTTTATGCGACCAAGGATTTGTTTTTAGCGAAACATAAATTTGAAGGCAGACAGATTGAGAAATCTATTTATGTCGTTGATATGCGCCAAGCTTTGCACTTCAAACAAGTCTTCCGCGTGCTTGAGATGCTGGGATTTGAACAGGCTAAAAACTGTTTCCACCTTCAATACAACTATGTGGAACTTCCAGATGGGGCAATGAGTTCTCGTAAGGGGAATATCATTCCTTTGAATTCTTTGGTTCACAGCATGGAAGGCCATGTGAAGGCGACTTATTTAAGTCGTTACGAAAATGAGTGGTCAAAAGAGGAAATTGAAACCGTTGCGGCGCAAGTTGCAAAAGGTGCTATTTTCTATGGCATGCTTCGCATGGATACGAATAAAAAAATCGTCTTTGACATGAACGAGTGGCTTAAGTTGGATGGCGAGTCTGGGCCTTTTGTTCAGTACTCTCATGCGCGTATTGCAAGCTTGGGCAGAAAATTCCCTCGCAAAGCGAATGAAAAAGTCGACTGGAGCATGTTAACTCATGCAAGCGAAAGACAATTGATGCAGACGATGTTTGGTTTTAATACTTCGGTGGCACTAGCATCTGAAAACTTCAAGCCTGCGGCAATTTGTACTTATCTCTATGAGTTAGCTAAGAAATTTAATGTCTTCTATCATGAGTGTCCTATCGGTATGGAAAAAGATGAAGCGACTCGTGAAGCTCGACTTGCTTTGGCTGCGGCAGTTGGAGCCACTTTAAAGCAAGGCATGTCTGTTCTTGGTATGCCGGCTCCAGAGAAAATGTAATCATCCTGCCTGATATCTAATCTGATTTCGAATCGGGGCGGCTAATCTTATAGCCGCTTAATGAAAACTCCGGCGCGAGCCGGAGTGCATCAATTTCGCTAGGCGTAAGTGCTAGTCTTTTTACTCAATTCATCCCATGATCGCCTTCGCAAATGTAATTCGGTTTCAATAATCAAGGTTGGGTCTTATTTCGGCCCAATCTATGAAGCGCTCTTAATAGAGCCTGAGAAGGAGTCCACTTTGGGAACTTTTGAAGTCATCTCTAAGCATGGTGATCACGAACAAGTCGTATTCTGTAACGATCCAAACGTTGGTTTGAAGGCGATCATCGCGATCCACAATACCGCACTAGGACCTGCTCTTGGTGGGACTCGTATGTGGAATTATAAAAACGAAGATGAGGCTTTGGTCGACGTTCTTCGTCTTTCTAAGGGCATGACTTACAAAGCGGCAGCTTCAGGTTTGAACTTGGGGGGCGGTAAAGCTGTTATCATCGGCGATCCAAAATCTCAAAAATCAGAAGGTCTTTTCAGAGCTTTCGGTCAGTTCGTAAACTCTTTGAATGGTAAATACATCACTGCTGAAGACGTTGGAACAAACGTTCAAGACATGGAGCATATCTACATGGAGACTCCTTGGGTGACTGGTATCCCTAAGGACTTTGGTGGATCAGGCGATCCATCTCCATACACTGCGCATGGTGTTTTGATGGGTATTAAAGCTTCTGCGAAAGAAAAATTCGGAACAGACTCTTTGAAAGGCATGAGAATCGCTATTCAAGGTCTTGGTAACGTGGGTTCAAACTTGGCGAAATACCTTCAAGCTGAAGGCGCTGAGATGACAGTGGCTGATATCGACATGGCTCGTACTAAAAAGATCGCAGAAACTTACGGCGCAAAAGCAGTGAGCTCTGAAGAGATTCTTTTCACTGAGTGCGACATCTTGGCTCCTTGCGCATTGGGTGCCATTGTTAATGATCAAACAATCACTAAGCTTAAAGCTAAAGTTATCGCTGGTGGCGCTAATAACGTGCTTGCAGAGGCTCGTCACGGAGATCAATTGCGTGAATTGGGCATCTTGTACGCACCAGATTATGTTATCAATGCTGGTGGCTTGATGAACGTATTCGTAGAGCTTGAAGGTTATTCTCCAGACCGTGCGTTTGAAAAAACGAAACGCGTTTATGACAATATCCTTAAAGTTTACGAGATTGCTAAACGTGACAATATCGGAACTCACACTGCAGCAGATCGTTTGGCTGAAGAGCGTATCAATACAATTGGTCGTTTGAAACAACGCCATCCAGGTAAATCTTCTCGCTCTTTCACAACATTGAAAGAAGTTTACAACCGTTAATTCCCATATCCGCCTTAGGGTGGAAGGTGAATAAAAAGGCTCGTATCGCGAAGGCGGTCACGAGCCTTTCTTTTTTGATAGACTGTGCATTCATCACTCGCTGCGTAACGATCTTTTCTTGGGGGTGGCTTTACTTGACTAAGGTCCTTCATCTACTGAACAATTATTCCTTTTAGGATCTCACCGTGGTGACTCTTTTTGAGGGCATTGGGGTGTGGATTTAAATAACAGCGAGGAATTATCTTGAGCACAAAAATCTCTAAAGACGCTTTGAAATCACCGGACCAAGTTACAAAAACTTTGCGTGAAGGTTTTGTATGGACAACGACACACTCTAAAATCGTTATCTCTTTGACTGCGGCATTTATCGTGATTGGTGGCGGTATTTCTATCGCTGGATATTTCTCTGATAAAAAAGAAGTAGCGTCTCAAGAGAAATACTTTTCAGTTGAAAAAGTTTATAACGAAAAACGCCGTGGTTTTGAAGAAGCTGCTCGTGCAGAGCTGACTGCTTCTCAAGCTAAAGACAAAAAGAATACTCCGGCCTTTGATCCTTCTAAAAAAGCTTCTGGTGATTTGCAAAAAGATTATGGAACTGTGATTCCTGGTTTTGAAGCGTTGATCAATGAAGCGCCAAGCACGACAGCAGCAAGAATGGCCGCTTTGAACTTGAGCAATATCTATATGGACTACAAAAAGACTGACGATGCTCTTGCGACTTTGCAAAAGGTTGAAAAAGCTTTGAATAAATCTGAAGCAACCAGCGCTTTGGTTTACATGCAAATGGGCAATGCCTTTGCTGATAAAAACGACTGCAAATCTGCAGTAGATACATGGCAAAAAATTGTTTCTGCTAAGAACTTCCAATTCGCGCATGATGAAGCGAAACTTCGCATGGGTCTTTGCTATGAGTCTTTGAATGATTCTGCAAAAGCTGAGCAGCTTTACACTGAAGTTGCTAAAAAAGAGAACTCTGAGCAGCCCACAGATGTTGCCGCTGTTCGTGAGGCTTCGAAATATCTTCGTCTTTTGAAGGCGAAGAAGAGCCTTTAATTTTAGTTTTTAGTTAGCTTCGCAGAAGAAGGAACGAATGAAGATTCAAACTCTCTGGTCAACAGCCCTGGTTTCCGCTTTCTTGAGTTTTTCATTGATGGGATGCTCTACTTTAAACTCGACCATGAGCAATCTTGGTGAGAACTGGAGTTCTCGCAATAATAAAAGAACCTTTGAAGTGAAGACCGCCTGGGTTCGCTCTACAACAGAGGGTGAAAATTTAGGCTTCCGTAAAATCAATCGCATGACGCCACTTTTGGTGGGAGAGTTGGTTATTCAAGGTAATGGCATTGATGGTATTGCGGCTTTTGATCGCAACACTGGTGATTTAAAATGGCGCTTGCCGGTGGTTAATGGTGTGGAGCCAAGCGCCGCCTTGATCCGCGATCGTTTGTTCTTTGGAGCGAGCGATGGCAATTTCTATTCAGTCGAAGCCAGCACGGGTCGCGTTCAGTGGACTTTCCCGACTAAGATCGAAAATCTTTCTGAGCCTTTGTTGGATGAGGGGGTGGTTTACTTCCTTTCCGGCAGCAACGTCTTTTATGCTTTGGATGCGGCAACGGGAAAACAACTTTGGTTGTATTCTCGTCAGGATACTTCGCAGTTCTCAATCCGTGGTGGCAGCAAAGCGGCTCTTCGTAACGGTGTTCTTTACGTAGGTTTCTCTGATGGCTCTTTGGTTGCTTTGAATGCTAAATCAGGCAACGTGGTCTGGGAAATTCAATTGAATCGTAACAAACGTTTCCGTGATATCGATGCGACGCCGGTTATTGATGGCGATCAGATTTATATCGCTGGCTATGACGACAAGCTTTATTGTGTTTCGGCAGAAAAAGGCGAGATCTTGTGGAGAATTGATGGCGGCGGATACAGCGGTGTCAGTATTTCCGGCGACAGACTTTACTATCCAACAACAAATGGCGAAGTTTTGGCTTTGAAGAAAGAAAACGGTGAAAAACTGTGGTCTTACAAGCTTAAAGAGGGCATTCCAACTCAGGTGAAGATCTTCAAGGGGATTTTGGCCTTTGGTGAATCCCAAGGAAAGCTTCAATTCCTCGATGTAAATACAGGAAAAGCTTTGGGAGATATGGAGCCAGGTCGTGGCATTCTTTCTTCTCCCCAAGTGGATGAAAAGAACAACCGTTTGTATTTCATTTCTGGCGAGGCAAATCTTTACGCAATTGATGCCGGCTGGGTGAAAAAAGCTTACTTTCAGGAGTAGATCATGAAAATTATACTTGTATTGCTTTCGATGGGATTTGTTTTAGGTGCTTGTTCTCACGCAAACTGTGGGGCTCAAAAACCTAAAGATCAATCAGCATTGGCGGCATCTGCGACAGGAGCTACTGTGGGAAGTGGATCTTCAACAGATAAAGTAAAGGTCTATAAAGCCGACGGATCCCTTCAGTGTGGTCAGGGTAAAAAAATTGATCTTTATGAAATGCAAAAAGGTCTCGGAACTATCAAAGTATATTCTAGCGAAAACAAGAATGACGGCATGATGCGCATTCAGCTTTGCGGAACGCCAACGGGAAACAGCAATGTTTACGAGATTGATCGCAAAGATCTTGAAGCTGCCTTGAAGCTTGGTTTCAAAGAATGGACTGCTGAATAATTTCGAAGGGAATTCATGTCTCTTTCTGAGACGTCCTCCCTGTTAACAGCAGGGTAACAATTTGCGTATACGGCGTTTTCTCAGAATGAGAAAGTTCGTGTTTTTAACCACTTAGATCTGGTTCTTAATTTTGCATGGTAAGCAGATGAGGTGTTTGCTATGCGTAAGATCTATACTCTGTTGATTGCCTTTTTGATTGCTACTGGTGGGGGAGGCATCCCCTATGCCCACGCTGAATTAACAGCGGAGCATAAACATCAACTTACTAAGTTGAACTACATGTTGTCAGTGGACCGCCTGGACTTCTATTCAGATGGTTTGGCTGATTACTTGATGGAGCACAATCAAAAGAAAGTCGCAGAAGCTATTCGCCAAATCAGGCCTGAAGAATACGCAGCTCAGAACTTTTCAGTTCAAGACCTCAATAATACAGAGAAATGGAATGAGCTTGTTCTTTCCATGTTACATAAGAAATTCCCTGAATTTAAGAATCTTACCTTAAAAGATATCGAGTGGAATTATAACTTCTTCCGAAAAAAACTTATGGAAGGCTTCAAGGCAGATGAAATCGTCCTGAAAAAAGAAGCTTCGATTTCAGATGTGAATGCGCACGAAGTTTCCTATGCAAAGCGCTCTATTCCGAATGTGGATGGCAAGGCGATCCTGCTAGACTCTGAAAGATATATTTCTGAAAAAACGACTCGCGCACTTTTCTGGGACGCTGCTGTTACTGGCAAAAGCATTGAGTTCCATATGGGTACTGAGCGTGACTTCCGTCAAAGAATCTCACAGGAAGATCGTGAGGTTATTGCTGAGGTTAAAACTCGCGCAGCCAACTACAATAAAATGTACTTGGTGTTCGATGCTCGCACGAAAGAGTATTCTTATGCCATCACTCGTATTTCCGGCGATGATCGCGTGAAGCATTTGATTGCACAATTAAGAATCCTTAAATACGACTCTAAAGTTCCGTTAAAGAACGATTTCGTTCGTGTCTATGGTAACGCCAATCAGGTTCACCGCGATCAAGAGGCACGCCTTTTAGGCTTGTTTAAAACTTTGCCTAAGGCAGATGTCGTTGTTATCGGTCAGAAGTCGGCGATTTCAAATGTTATCGCCATGGCTGGGATGATGGCGCAAATGCAGCCAGATCTCAAAGCAGATGTTCCGGCGGATAAATCTCCAGCTTCTAAACTTGCGCAAGCCGTGAAAGATTCTGGTTCTTATTTCTCTGTGACATCAAAAAATTCGGTTGTAAAAACTGAATTTGAAAAAGTAACGGATCCTTTGGTTGGTAATTACGAGGTTTATACTTCAGAACAACCAAGCCACGACCTTTCAGACATTCTTCTTGAAACTAAAGAAGGCAAAATTGTCCGTTGGAGATTTATTTCAAACATGTGGGGAGATGAAGTCGTCCCGGTAGCTCGTGCGCTTCGCAATTCAGGTCATGAGAAAGTGATCTATATTGGAACAGCGGGTGGTCTGGTAGATAAAGGCCTTAAGGTCGGGGACGTTGTAGCTCCATCTAAAACATACACTCAAGCAGGTAAATTGCTGGATCTTGAAGCTCCGTCCTATGGAAAAGACTTCGTTAAAACAGGTCTGACATTGGGACAAGTAACTTCACCATTTGATGAAACCAAAACTTGGTTCAAAAAGTGGAGCGATAAAATTGACTTAGTTGAGCTTGAGACAGGTTATTTAAAAGAAAACCTCGGCGCACGCGTTAGCTTTCAACCTTATTTGTTGGTTTCAGACGTTGTTGGATCAGAGCATGAGTCCTTGGCTGTGGCTGCGGCTGACTCTGGTAAGAGAAAAAACGGTCAATTGAAACTTCTCGAAAGTCTTTTTATTCAAAACGGAATCAAGGCTCCGGTTGGCAATATGGACATGATCTCTGCAGATCTTGCCGTGCAAAGAATGTATCATAAAATTGACGCTCTAAGACCTTCTCGTGATGTGACTTCGAAAGCTCAATTGACTCAATTGGCTCTTCGTAAAGGTTTGTCTACAGATGCTGAACTTGAAGCTTTAATTAAGGCCGAGCCGGTTTTTGATCGTCAGCTTTTGATGGATAAGCTTGAGAAGTTCTCTGGCGCGACGGATTTACTTGCTAAAAAGTTTTCGCAAGTGAACTTTGCAATCGTTGGTTCTGATGAGTTTATGAACGGAAGTTGGAATGCAAAGTAGCCATTGGCTTTGATATTGATGATCAGTCATATGAGTGCAGAACATGCGGAATCAGTTTATGCAAAAGAACTTGAGCAAATCCAAACAACAATGGGTAAGGATGTGCAAATTGAAATCATGACTTTTGATGCAGTGAAAGTTCGCGAACGTATCCAGTTTAATTCAAACAGCAAACGCGTTTTAGCGGATCATTATGAAAACAAGATTTTGAAAAAATTTGGATTAACTAAAGAAATTGATAAAAACGGCGGCGTGCGCTTCCGTGAAATCACTGAGACTTCTGGAGGCATGAGATGCGAAGCCGTACTTTTGTAAAAAGAACTGTTCCTTGTTTGGCAGTGGTTCTAGCTGTGACTATGCAAGGCAACGTCGCCCATGCTGGTTTATTTGATGCTGCCAAGGCGATGGCTTCAGCACTTCTAAATAAACATATCATTCCGCCGAGTGCTTCGTTAGGTAAGTCGATGTCTCAGACTACGACGGCACAAGCGTCTACCGCGACAACGCATGCGAATCCTGTTCATGCAGGGGCTGCTCCTGATGTAAAAGCTCAGGCTGCAGCGACGGCAGCGGTTGCCCATACGGCGACTGCGAATGCAGATGCCACTGTCGTTGTTGCTAAAGATCAGACTTCGATTGAGGAATCAACTTGGAAAGCCCTTCAGACTTTACAAAATAAGATCAATACTTCTGCGATGAATGCCTCATCTGCGACTGACGACATTGGGAAGCTTCGTGGTGCGGCTCAAGTTCGTATTGAACGTGTGTCCCAAGTTAACAATGACAATCACTCACGCCTTTCTTCTCAATATACGGATAAAGAATTGGTTTTCACATTGAGTGTTGACGATACTGCTTTGAAAAATCCAGAACTTCTTATTAAAGATGTTTCGATGATAATGGCTCTCACTCATACAATAAGTATGGGATATTCTGGATCAAACCCAGCCCAAACCACAGGTGTTGCCAAAGCTATTGAGTCACCGCACTCTTGGACTGAAGGATATTTGAATGCAGCAGAAGGAAGTATCATTTCTCAAGCACGTTTGAAAAATATCGAAGCGGTTGTTATGGACTCAAATGTTCCTCCACAGGCTATCAATGCTTTGAAAAATGGAAATGCGGAAGCACTTGGAAAAGCGACAGAGCAGATTTTAAAAGATTTAACTTCGCTTCGTCAGCAAGCCGCAGAGCTAGATGCTAAAGCAACAAAGTTCGCACGTCAGCAGCAAAAAGATCTAGATAAGTGGAGATCTGAAACTGGCACTCTTGATAAGTATGAGGCGATGAATTTGAAGTTGAATGATCTTATGCTGAAGAATGATCGCAAAGGCGTACGCGATATGCTTGAAGCCTATTTGCCTTGGCAAATCATGGAGCCAACAGAATACAAAGCCTGGAAGACTTGGCTCGACGCCATTGAGCATCCGAACTTATCAAAGACAACAGTGGCTTTCCGTGGTCTTGACTATAAGACAGATAAGATTCAAAGAATGGAAATTAGCAAAGGTGGAGAAGAAAAATTCGCATTTATGTCGACGGTATTAACTAAAAATCAAGGCAGTTACACTCGTCGCTTGCGTTCTTTGTCTACGAATCGGGAAAAGAATGGTGATGAAGGTCAGAAGGCATTTGAAGGTCAACCGTTGGCAATCAAAATCACTGATCAAATGACAGCCCATGCTCGCAATCCGATAGCTTCAAGCTTCTTGTCATTCACATACAATCCTTTCATAGCGAGAGGATTCATCGGTGGGGACGTCACAAAAACAATTAAAGGGGAGCAAGTGAAGGTCGCAAATGGAGGTCTTCTTGCGGTTCGCGTTGACTCTCGTCGCATGGTTCCGAATGTGGTCTCAATGTATGCAAGGGAAATTGAACTACTGGCTCCACTCATAATTTTCCCGGATGAAGTCGTCGCTTATCACGAAGGTGATTTTAGAGAGATCAAAGACGGAAAAGATAGCCACACTCGAATGAAAGAATTTATTGCTAAGGTCAGTGCCGCAACAGGAACTGATTTCTCTGGCTGGAGTCAATGGGAAAGCTCTGCTCCCTTTAAGGAGCGCTTCAAAAAAGATGGTTTGAAATTCCTTAAAGATCTTTCAGAACAAGCGGTGAATGCGCCATTCTGTTCGAAAATTTTCTAAGGGTTGTTAGAATGTTTAGTTTACTAAGTTGTATGATGCAGCTTAGTAAACTAAATGAATCGTTATGATTCCCATGTGAAACTTCTGCTTCTTTGTTGAAAGAATACCATACAGAGTATTGTGAAATGTTAAATCCAAAATAGTTAGATGCCGTGTCAAAATATGTATTTCGGAGGCCTTAAGTGTGGACTCCTATGGCGGCCTAATATATTTCTAAGAAATGCTCTTTAACTCATATATATTCCTTTTTGCGTTTTTGCCGGTGGTTCTGTCTGGCTATTACCTCATTCGCAAAAAATTGCTTCAACAGTGGTTTTTACTTATTTCGAGCGTAGTCTTTTACTGTTATTGGAGCACAACCTACGTATTCCTATTATTCTTTACGGTTATCTTAGATTTCTACATCGCAAAGGCTATTTACAATTCCAAGACCCACGGCAAAAGAAAAGCCCTGCTGTTGACCTCGGTGATCGCCAATCTTTCCATTTTAGGCTTCTTTAAGTACTACAATTTCTTTGCTGACTCTGCGAACGGTCTAGTTCATTTATTCGGAGGAGGGGAGACGGCGCTCCCCGTTCTTAACTTGCTTCTGCCGATCGGGATTTCTTTCTACACATTTCAATCCATGTGTTATGTGATCGACGTTTATCGCAAGACCTCTGATGCCCACGCAAACTTACTGTCTTTTGCTGGATACGTGACTTTGTTTCCGCATCAAATTTCGGGACCGTTGGTTCGGCATAATAAAATTGTTCCGCAACTTGAGGCTGAATCAACCTATGTGTTTCAACCTGATAACTTTTGGCGTGGTTGTTATTTTTTTATCTTTGGTCTGGCGAAGAAAATGATGATTGCGGATCTTATTGCTGCCGCTGTAGATCCACTAGTTCATAACATGCCGAATGCCTCCAATCTTGAAGCTCTGTTAGCGATGATTGGATATACATTTCAATTGTACTTCGACTTCAGTGGTTATTCCGATATGGCTGTGGGGTTGGGATTGATGATGAATATTCAATTCCCCCAAAACTTTAATTCCCCATATAAATCTCTTTCCATCACAGAGTTTTGGCAACGCTGGCATATAAGCTTGTCAGCTTGGCTCAGGGACTATCTTTACATTTCATTGGGTGGAAATCGCGAGGGGAAGATCAAGACCTATAGAAATCTTCTTCTAACTATGGCCATCGGTGGTTTATGGCATGGAGCTAATTGGACCTATGTGGTTTGGGGATTGTTTCATGGTGGACTTCTTGCCATTGAAAGATTCTTTAAGGATCGCGAGTGGAATATCATTCGCAGTAGATATATTAGCGGTGTTCTAACTTTTATTTTGATTAATATTGGTTGGGTGTTTTTTAGATCGCCGAATTTCCATATTGCAGGAATCTGGCTGAAAAAGGCTTTCTTATTGAACTCAGACAGAACATGGACTTTGTACCATATAGCATTGAAACATAAGGATAGATTCTTTATAGCGTTAGGAATCGCCATTTTGGCAGGTTTCCTGTGTAAGAATACTTGGCAATTTAAGTTCAAACCAAGCTTACGAAATGCACTTATCTTGGCTTTCATGTTTGTGATTTGCTTAACATACATGGGCGAAGAATCGCCGTTTTTATATTTCCAATTTTAGGAGCTTAGAATTATGAAGTTGGCAAAAACACTCCTAATTATGGCATTTGCGGTTGTTTTGTTTGCGGGTTTAATCGCAGGATTTAACTATACCGTGGATCCGCTTTGTTATTATTGCTCTAAAATTGATGTCGATAAGTCCACTGTGAATCGTTATTATCAAGTGGCGCAGATGATGGTTAGCCATCCTGATACAGAACAAATCTTACTAGGATCATCTCGTGGTGAAACGACCTCGGCCGTGTGGATTCAAAATGTTTCCGGTTTAAAGACATTAAATCTATCTGCTGCCGGCGCCGAAGTTATCACCAAAAAAGCCTTCCTAAATCTTGCTTTAGAAAAGACCAAAGTGAAAAAGGTCATCTGGTATGCAGATTATTTTGAATTAATCACTTCAAACGCTGACAACAAGATCAAGAACACCAAAGCCCTTAGAAAATACGCTGCAGATATGCTTCCTGAAGAGGGTTTTTTAGTGAAACTCCATGAGCTTCAGCAATTGATTGATCACAATACGACAGAAGCCTCTTTTGCGGCCCTCAAGCGCTCACCCGCCTCAAGTCTGGGGCAAGGTGAGGGTAGTCAGATCGATTATTCTACCTGCAATAGCGTCGATTTTAAGGGTAAAGAAACACCTGAATCTTTAAAGAACGAAATCGAATTGTTATATCAATCCTATGTGAATGGCTCCATCAAACCACCACAAAATCCCCAAGCTTTGAATCAGTTCGAAATAACAATTAAAGATCTTAAAGCACGGAATATTTCAGTTCTGATTGTGATTCCGCCATATCATCCGGTGTTTATGAAGCGACTTAAAGTCGAATATCCTGGTATTTACGAAGCTCACATCAAATGGATTCAACAAATTGAGAGCCTTCAAGGACCAGGGATCGAAATTAAGAATTACTTTGCGGGAATCCCTGAAGATAATGGATCACCAAGCTATTGGAATGATGGGGTTCATTTTACCTGCAAAGGTGTGATTCAAATGCTTCGGAAGACTCTTTCAACGGGAGTTTAAGCATCTCAAAAAGGCGCAAATAAAGGCCTGAAAACTAGCATATTCAAGCCTATTCTAGAAACACCATATATCCATCGTTACATAATATAACTTATCAGAAGTATTTATATGCGTCTTTCCAGATGTAATCTTTGAACGATTATGCCTCCTCCTTAAGTTTATACGATTGATCTTTTAAATCCAGGCGCATAAAAGAAAAAGTCCCCGAAAATCTTTCGAGGCCCGACTACCCTGCCTCTTGCCGCTGTTCAATAACCCCTCCTAAAAATAAAAAAGAGACAATTCCTGGCACAGCCCCTGTCTCATTGTATAACAATTATTGCCTCTTCACCGCGTTCCCGCCCTCAGTTCAAAATAAAGCATTATTTAACCCGAATCTTAAGGGTACGGGCCTTGCTTCACACCTGTTAACAAAAAAGTGGTGGTCTATGAAGAAGTACGTTTTGCTGACACTATTACTCGTTCAAGCGGCTCAAGCTCAAGAGGGAGGTTTATCCTCTGCTTATTCCTTTGGGGGCGCTTGTTCCTCTCAAGGGGCTTGGACTCAGACTGCTTTATCGGCAACGCAAAACCTGCGCAAGGTCACTCTACAGTTAAAAGATGATGCGAATTGCAAGGCTCTGGGGAATTCTGTTCAAGCTTCTTTGCAAAATCTTGAATCAGCGGTCAAATCCGCATCTGATACTCCATCCAGAGTCTCTCGTCTTTCACAATTGCCACAGGAAATCAGCGCCCTTCGAGGTTTTGTTAACAGCGCTCCAGATATGAAACAGCAAGTTTTGAAGATCATGATGGATAAGTCCATTGAAAGCGCGACTCTTTCTGCGCAAGTTGATCAAGGTGCAAGCTTGATGGCCAACGGAGTTTTAGACTTCGGAGCTCGCTTACAACGTAGCACTCAAACTGGCTTAGCGATGCTAAATCAAGTCGTCGATTCCATTCCGCAATTGAATCAATGCTTAACTGGCGATGGCCAACAAGCACTAGGTTCTTTCATTAGCACAGCTGTGCAGGTGGCGTCTTCGTTTGCCTCTTCAGGACAAGACATGACCGGAAGTCAGTTGGCTATGACCGTTTCTAAGATATCCACTTTAGTGCGTGAAAAGAAATACGCAAAAGTCTTACGCAAATTGAATCAGCAAGAATTCATGTCTTCAATGGCTTGCCTGATGGAAGTAACGAGTGAATCTTACTGTCAAGCGCGCGATGGCATGAGACTTTTCCAGAAGGGCATGAGCGATCTGCAGTTCCGCCAAAATGAAAAGATGGAAATGACTTCCAACAATCCGTTCGTAGGCTATTATGTTTTAAATACTCACGTACCGAACATCACGAAATGGTTACAAAAAATCCAAATTGGTGTGGATCCGAAACTTCCAACGGATGCGACATTTCAGAATAAAATTCAGCAAGAAGTTACTGATTTCTACAAAGGTGTAAAAACCCTTCTTGGCGATTATAATTCGACTTTGCTAACAATTAAATCACTTCCTAATGTTGAAGCCAGACAGAATGCCGTTCTTAAACTCTTGTTTAAGATGACAGAGTCCATGGCCGGTGGTGGTGGCAGCGAATATTCTCAAGGTGATAAAACAAACTTCTTCACGATGAGTAAGAACGCAATGAGAATTCCATTTGACCTTGTTGGCATTAGCGTTCCTGACCAAGTTTCGGGAAAAGTTATGCCGAAGATGTCTTATGATGAATGGTTCCAAGCAAATATGGCGGATCTTCCAGCTTTCAAAGATCCAACTGCTTTGGCAGAAACCATCGGCAATAACATGCAAGCGATCATTCGCGGTGCAAATATTTCTGCCATTGAATACTTTAATAAGTGGTACATCGTAGATAAAGCAGCCCTGGTGAACGAGTCCACAATTGATATTAACTATACTGTTCAAGACAGCTTGAAAGCGATCAATCAGTATTTAGAGTCTGAAAAAACTCGCATCGAAAAATACAATGGCAATCCTATGGTCATTCCAACCATCGTAGATACACAAATTAGAATCAAAGCGATCTTAAAAGCTTATACTGGACTTGAGGAGCTTGGTAAGAAGGCTTTGGCTAATAAAGCGAGTTTGAATCAAACTGCCGCAGAGGTGCAAGCCACTGCTGATGCTTACGAAAAACTTGTGACCACGGTCTATGAGCAGTTCAACGTTATGCAGTCTCGCTCTGGTTTCCTTGCAAATCGCATGGTGAACTTCGTCTATGAAGACTATATTCTTTTAGTCAAAAACAAGGTCGATTTCACGCCCTATCAGCAAGATCTTTACGCTTCGACAGGTATGGCTGCGATGGATAAAATGCTGCAAATGTACAACGGCAATCCAGCAAATGTTCAGACAGATCTCAACATGGCCCTTCGAATTAACAAGGGCAATATTGAAGCCCTTGAGGAACTTTTGAAGGATAATGTTGTTCATGTCGTCGCGGAACTGCAATCTGTAGAGCACGGCGGAAAAGGCACGGATACTTGGAACTCTCTAAAACGTCTTCTCAGTGATCAAAGAACTGAAATGGAGCAGAATGCGAAATGGTATGACTCGACGAAGTGGAAATATGGAATCACCAGCTGGGCTTGGACCGCGCCTCGAAGTTTCATTTATTGGTTGAAACACTCCGACCGTTACCCACTTACTTCTTCTGGGGACGTGGCGGCGGGACCGCAAAGTGAGTTTGAAGATGCTGCAGCTGTGAAAGCTCAACTATGCGTGCAAGCTTTGGCCTTTATCGACCAGACACCATTCCGTAGCCTTTGTCAGGGAGTCATTTTGAAAAGCCCTCTTGGTAACGGAATAAAGGGTATGGATGTTTCTTATGATCAGATCTTAACAGCACATTTGACAGACAAAAATGTTTCTACTCAAATGAGAAGTTCACTGAATCACTCAGAAAGAATCTGTGCCTTCAGAGATTATAATATTCGCAACATGGCAAGATTCATGTCTTTGAATAAAGCCCCGCAAAATTAAATTCTAGGTTCAAGGTGGAAGTCCGCTAAGGCTCCACCTACTGGATTTTATTCTGATGTCTATTTAATAATTTTCTGAAGCTCAGAAAGATGTTTGATTTCGTATTTGGGCGCGATTTCGAGCTCGTGCTTCATTTGACTTGGATTGAACCAGCAACTATCTAAACTGAAATTATGGGCGCCCAGGACATCGGTCTCCATGCGGTCACCAATAACCAAAGATGATTCTTTTGAAAATTTCTTAGCCATCTTCGCGCTGTACTCAAAGAATCTAATGTCAGGTTTTGCATATCCGCATTCCTCTGACACGCTCACAAAACTAATATATGGAGCAATCTTTGAATTCTTAATTCTTTCTGTTTGCACGTGATGAATTCCATTGGTCACGATGCCAATTTCACCATGCCCAACAAGCCACTCACAAATTTCAACGGCATAGTCCATTAGGACCACGGTTTCTGGAAGTGTCTCTAGATAGCGAATGCTTGCTAACTCTGGATCTATATCAATTTTATTTGCTTGAAATGTCTTACGGAAGCGCTCCACCTTGAGATGCTCTTTAGTGGTTTGGGCCTGCTCGAAAAGCTTCCAAAGGGCCCGATTTTCAACCTGATACCTCTCATAAAGGCCCTCTATCCCCGTCTTCACACCTAGACTTTGCAAGGTAGAGAAGAATGAAAGTCGTTCAGACTCTTTAAAATCTAATAAGGTGTCATCAAGATCGAAGAGAAATAGATCGTAAGCCATGAAATTTTAATACCATAGGCATGGGCCATTTTAAATAGTAATAAATAACTCCTATTCAATAACGGCCATCTCCGCTATGAAGAACTTAAATCTGAGGTTTTGAATGAAATTATTGGTTCTTTTGGCAGTTCTTGTTTTTTCGAGTCTTTCCATGGCCAGCGTTCGCCGTGAGTTCTTCGTCAGAAATGGAAGTCTGCTTTTGACCTTGGATATCCCTAACAATCCTCGTGGAGACCATCTCCCCATAATTGTGCAAATTACCGATCCAGCTACTCATCAGCTTGTTGAAATTTTCAATACCTCTGTAGAAGTTATTTACTGGATGCCGGGCGATAAAAATATTCAAAGCACCGACGACATGGACCGCTGTGATGAGCAAGTTGCGGGTCGTTACTGTTCACAATTAAAATTTTTTAGTCCTGGAGTATGGAATATCAATGTGAACTACAAAGAGTTTCGCGGTGACAAAGAGTCTCAAACGTTTATGTTTGAAGTGAAATAGTTTACTGAGCTCCCCACTACCTGCGGCCTAATTGGATTTCATCTTGTAAGGAAAACTGCATATCTCAGAGATCTATTTGTCGGTGTCGAACCCCAGATGGAATTGTCTATAACCCATTCGGGAATCAATCGTTCTTAGTTTTTAATTGAGGGCGCAGGAAGAAATTCAACTCCCCGACCTTTTATAACATCCTGAAGAGATGCTATTAATTTTTTTATCTTTAAAAGCGTGTCAGCATCTGTGATCTCGGCCTTGTCATTCACTTTAGCCTTCACCCCAGAAACAACCAACTGAGCGTCTGACGTAATCTTTGATTCAATGATTAACAAGGTCCCAAGTAAAGACGTATGTGCTTTTTCGCCTGATGTTCCAGCGGTGATTAAAGCCACTGGCTTTTGCGAAAACTCCATGGATGAAACCGTCCAATCAATGGCATTCTTTAAGGTTCCAGGAACCCCAATGGCATATTCTGGAGTGCAGATTAGAATTCCATCTGCGTCTTTGAGTTGTTTACGAAATTCAATGACCTGTTGAGGAGGATTTTCATTATCCAAATCGGGATTGAAATGCGGAATATCTGCAAGGCTCAAAAAAATGTCTACATTCCAAAAATCTGTGGTGAGCTTCGCAATTGCATTGATTAAGTTCAAGTTTGAAGAACTTTTTCTAGTGCTGCCTGAGATTGCGAGAATCTTTAATTTATTACTCATAGAACTAGTTGTAGTCTTATATTTGCAGACCGACAACCAATTGCCATTCAATGAGATGCGTTGCGAGCCCTTTGCGTCTTACATCACAAAGCTCATGTTCATCTTTATCGTCGCTGCTCACTCTCTGTCCTGGACCTCGATTTTATTTCAGGCAAGAGTTATCATTTATTTGAAAGCGAGAATTTCAAATGCCTGTCTTAACCAACTTATCCTCATCTCATGTACCAGTTAAAGTTTGGGTTCCGGAAAATGAGCTTGATCCGCAGGCTGCTCAACAGTTGAAAAATGTTGCGTCTTTACCTTTCGTATTTAAACATGTGGCCGCCATGCCAGACGTGCATTTGGGCATCGGTGCAACTGTGGGTAGTGTTATTGCAACTCAAGGGGCTGTGATTCCTGCGGCGGTAGGTGTCGATATCGGCTGCGGTATGATTGCCGCGCGATTGAATGTGGAATCAGAACGCGTTTTACATGATTTAGATCGTTTGCGTGCCGCCATCGAGAACGCCGTTCCTGTAGGTCATGAGTCCAATAAAACCATCCCTTCCTCTGTACAAAGCTGGGCCGGTTGGAAATCTACTCCAGAACTTGTTTCTCTTCTTCGGTTAAAGGAAAAATCCGCTCTGCAATTAGGAACTTTGGGTGGTGGAAATCACTTTATCGAAGTTTGTACTGATACCGATGGTTCTGTATGGGTTATGTTACACTCGGGTTCTCGACATGTTGGCAAAAGCTTAGCGGAAGAACATATTCGTCATGCAAAAAGTGACTTAGGAAAACTTGTCACCAACCTTCCTGATCCTGATTTGGCTTATTACCTTGAAGGCACACCTGAATATGAAAATTATATGCGCGACTTGGAGTGGGCTCAATACTATGCTTTGGAAAATCGCGAAGAGCTGCTCCGTCGAGTTTTAAATGCCATCTCTTTTCATATCGGAATGAAAGGCGCCACTGTTCCTATCTCTTTGAAAGTAAATTGCCATCATAACTACGCAACCAGAGAAGTTCATTACGGGGAAAACGTCTTAATCACCAGAAAGGGCGCTGTGCGAGCTCAACAGGGAGATTTAGGAATCATTCCTGGCTCGATGGGCGCTCGCTCTTATATTGTGCGTGGCAAAGGAAATCCTGAATCTTTTAATTCTTGCGCACATGGTGCCGGAAGAAAAATGTCTCGCTCTGAAGCGAAACGACGCTTTAGTGTAACTGATTTGATTCACGAAACGGAAGGCGTTGAATGTCGGAAAGACTTTGCCGTCCTGGATGAAATTCCTTCTGCATACAAAGACATTGATCAAGTCATGCAAAATCAACGCGACCTGGTTGAAGTGGTCGCGGTTCTTAAACAAGTTCTTTGTGTTAAAGGTTAAACTGGAATTTCGACAATAGATCTAATTCCATTCCTGGCTGTCATCGCGTGAACAACAGCCCTCAATCCCATGATCGTCTTACCCTGGGCTCCAATGACTTGCCCTAAGTTATCCTTCGCGCAGTTGACTCTGTAAACAGTGGTTTTAGGACCCACATAGGTAGTCACCGTGACACTATCTGCCTCATCTACCAAGAAGCGAATGATCTTTTCGATGAGCACTCGAATCTCTTCGCGATAAGCCTCCTGGTCTATATCAGAGCCTTTAGCTTTAACGTCTGGATTATAAGGTTTTATCGGCTCTATATCAGTAGTCATCGTGATAGCCCTCCATGATGAAGTTCGCGGTCGTCCTGCGATCAAAGTTACAATGGCCACCAGAAATTGGAACCCATTGAGATTTAAATCCTTCTTTTTTTGCTATTTTATAGAACTCTTCCGCACCTTCTTGGAATCCAAAATCATCTTGCATGCCAATTGACGTGTAAATAGCTGGCTTAGGACCGTGATATCTTGTTATCAACTTCAAAGGGTCGTGTTTGTCCCAATCTCTTTCATTTATGAAGACTTGTCTTGAAATACTCAACAACAGCTTCACCTTAGAGGGCTGAGCACCGGTTCTTTTAATGTAGCTATTGATATCATCCTGACTTGAAAACGGCCCCACCGTAGTAACGGCCGGACATAACAAAGCAACCTTGGAGAATAAATTTGGGAAATGCATAGAGGCTTCAATGGCGTTAAGACCGCCCATGGACTGACCGATCAACATGCGTTTGCCTTTACCTATCCCGCCTACTTTTTTCTAAAGAAATGGAACGATGATATCTTTAAAGTATGGCAAAAGCTGGAAGCGACTATTATTAACAAGCAGCCAAACCTCCCCAAAAGAGATTGTCACGATGGTCGGATCGTAACCTCGAAAATGCCACTTTCTTTCAAGCATCCCCGTCCCAAAAGTTTGTGTGAACCAAGTTTGCTCATCACCCATCAGGCCATGAAAGAAATAGATGATATCTTGATTTTTGCTTCGATCGACATTGCGCACGCAATATTTAAAGGTCAGACCCATCTGTGTTTCTGAGTCACAAGTATAATTCGGCTTGTAATTGGGGTCGTCGTCACGGTTGCTGCGTTGGATATTCGAAGCTTCGGATTTATTAAAGAGATCTACGGTGCCTTGAGTGGCTGTAGTCGTTGTATATTGGGTTGCCCAGCCCATTGATGAAACCAAAAGAAGTGCCATCACCATGGTGAGTTGTCTCATCGGGAACCTCCATTTGATAAAGGCTCCCGCGAGGCTCAGTGAAAATCAATTTGCAATATCGAAATCTTCGCGAACTCTGTCCTTAGACACAAGAACTTGTTCACCTGTCTTCAAACACTTTAGATAGTAGTGATTAAAGCCACGATTGGTGATCACGAATCGATGCGGCATAATCGGAGAAATTTTTTTCGCCAAAACCGCACCGACATCCAACTTTTCATATTTGCCCATCAACTTTTGCGCAACTTGCGTCCGCACATAATGAAGCCATGAAGCTGTCGCTAAACAGGCCAAGGCCGCCAAGCCAGAAATGGCCCAACTTACTTTGTGCTCTAAAAGCCAAGTAAATGAAACGGGCGCTAAAACGGAAACAAGAACGATACCGCCAGTAAGCAGTCGTTCTTGTTTTTGGTATTTTTTGAATTCTTCGGCAAAAGAGGACATGCGTTGAGTCCCTCACTACAATTGAGACTCCTATACAATCACGAAAGGTTAAGGACTATCGAGTCCAGATTTGGTTATTTTTCGTGCCGCTCTGCTCCCCCGCTGTACTTATGTTTCCATTTGTTTTCTGCTAGTGATCACGAGGTACTTATGAAAATTATTTGGTCCTTTTTATTATTAGCAATTCCAATGTCTTCTTTCGCTCAAGAACCAACTTGTCCTGAAAAAGTTGAAAGACGCGGAAGCATCCAACTTCAACAGATTCCGTCTGGTAACAATACCAGTTGTTATATTTCTGTTCATAACTTCAAGCAAGGCGGATTGATCTATCGCGATTACTCTTTCTCTAGCGATGGAAATTTCATGGTCTTCAATTCGTTTGGCAATGGTCCAGACGATGTCGATACAGGCGCCCGTGAGTTCTTCTTGTTCCCACGTCCAGCAGCCAATCCTTCTTATAATTGGAATGATGATGCTCGTCGCTTGGAAGTGATTGATTCTAGCGGAAGCAAGTTCTCTTTCGATTATGAAGATGCACAAATCGTTAGTATTGATAAAGCCACAGTTAAAGTAGCACCTGAAGTTGTTAAAACAAACAGGGGCGGCGTAGAGATTTCTAAGTTCAAAGGTCTTATCCTGGATGCAGGCTTTGCAATCGGCAAGGCACCATCTCAAGTAACAACAGCTTCTTCGACTTTCACAGATGAAGTGGGAGCTACTTGTAAGGTGAAGAACAGCGATGTCTTCAAATACACAAGCGATGGCGATGTCAGCTTCAAGTTTTCTGACAAAGGCCTAGTGGCTTTCTTGAAAGTAAAATGCCCTAAGTTGAAAGCTCCGGTTCTTCAATAATTAGCGCCTCAATAATCTAAATAAAAAAAGCCAGGATCAACTCCTGGCTTTTTTTATTCTCTTCAGACTACCCGCGCACTCTTTTCATCACTCCCCGTCTGACTTTTTAAGCTTTTCAGAAGGGGAGTGCCTGATGCTCTGCGTGGCAAAAAGGTACGGCGTACCTATTCTTTGAGTTTTGGGGTGATTTTTAATTCTGTTGGGGTGCCGTTTCTTAGGACCTTGATTGTGGTTTCTTTGTTGGGTTTTACACTTTGTAGGGTGTAGACGTAGTCGTAGAGGTTTTCGATTTTGGTGTTGTCGAACTCTGTGATGATGTCGTTTTCTTTAAGGCCGGCTTTTTCTGAGGGGCTGTCTTTTGAAACTCCAGAGATTTTTACGCCCTTTATTCCCTCTTGAGAATAGTCTGGGATTGTACCCAGATAGACGCGGAAGGTTCTTCCTTCAAGCTTGTTTTGTGAGCTTCCAACTTTTTGATAGGTCACATACTTCGCAGGTGCCGCTTGAAGAATGTCGATGAAGCCCCGCAAAACTTCCAGAGTTTTTATGATACCTTCATAGTTAATCAAATCAGGAGTGTCCCTTGGCGTGTGATAGTCCACATGGGAACCTGTGAACAAATTCACTGTTGGAATATTCGCAAGATAAAGCGCCATGGAGTCTGTTGGAAGATAAGGATCTTCTTGAACAACGATGGGTGCATTCACTTTCGCAGCTATTTTCTCAACCATCCCCGTCCACTTATCACCGGAACCTAGACCTTGCACAAACAAACGATCTTTCAGGCGACCAATCATGTCCATGTTAAAGTAAGCTTCGAAATTGTGATTCTTTTTCAACCCCTTAGCAAAATTAGTTGAACCAAGGTCGCCCAATTCCTCACCAGACCAAACTGCAAAGTAAAGATTCTTCTTTAACTTTCCCGAGGAAGTCTTTTTAAGATTTGCATAGTATTGAGCCGTCTCCATCACTCCAGCAACACCAGAAGCATTATCGTCCGCTCCAAGATGGGCCTTTCCTAACTCAGGTCCTTTTGCCAAAGTGTTGCCGAACTCACCATGACCCAGATGATCACCATGGGCGCCGACTAAAATGGAAGCCTTAGCTCCATTCGCAGGAAGCTTAGCAATGACATTGATGCCCTTTGCTTTTTCAAACTGCAGGTCAATATTGGCCGCCATGTAAGTCGAAGGAATCGCGAAGCCTTCAACCATCTCACCCTTGTCCAAATCTCTTTGAATAATGGACAGATCTTTCCAGGCATACTTAACCATCTCCATGGCAGCATTTGTTGAAAGACGTAAAACCGCCAAGCTTCCTTCTGACAAAGAGCCTTCGAATTTTACTTTTCCGAATTTTTCAGGAAGACCACTTAAAGGGCCATTCGCCAAAACAAGGCCGATGGCGCCTTCGTTCTTTGCAACAGTAAGCTTATGTTGCAGTCGTGAATACAAATTCAAATACTGACGTCTTTGCGAAGAAATCTCTGTGGGTAGATCGGTAAGAACCATCACCCATTTTCCTTTTACATCTAGACCTTTGTAAGAATCGTAAGCGGCTTCTTTGTCACTGGCTGGAGCTTTAATTCCGTAACCAGCAAAGACAATCGGCGCTTCTCTGAAGTTTCCAACGTGAGAGAACGACAAGGGTTCAAAATCCTTAGAAACCGTGTACTTCTTTTTAAAAGAGCCCACAACTTCAAGTGAATTCTTAGTACCTAGATTCACACCTGAAGTGAACTCGAAGGTTTCAAAGAAGCTGCCGTCATTAGCGCCACCCACAAGCCCCCAAGACTTGAAGGCCTGGGCGAACTTATCAGTATAGATTTTTTCCTGAGGACTTCCCGTGGCACGACCACCAAAAGTATCCGCTGCCAGGTAGTAAACCCACTTCTTTGCATCATCAACTGTGATATCCGCAGAAAGGGATCCAACTGCCATTGGATCCGCAGCTGGGAGTCCTAAAAGCTTGCGTGCCTGAACATCATCCCAATTCGCCATCATGATTTGCGAATCGCCTTTTGTATTACGATGGGTCCACGACAAATGATTCCCATCCGGAGTGAAAACCGGAAGCCCGTCGAAATCATCCATAAATGTCACGCGCACAGGATCATGTTTTCCTGCGCTGTCCACAATGAATAGTTCAAAGTTCGAATACCCCAGAACACTGGACCCGAAGATGATGTAATCGCCCGAAGGATGAAAGAACGGAGCCCAGGACATTGCTTTAAGATGTGTCACTGGTTTTTGATTCGAACCATCTACATTCATCGTATAGATTTCAGCGGTGGCTCCATTAGGAGCAAAGCGGCGCCAAGTGATCTTTTTGCCATCAGCACTGAAAAAGGGGCCCCCATCATAACCTTTAGCATCAGTCAGACGTTTAACTTGGGTCCCATCAGACTTCATGATGTAAATGTCCATCATATAAGAAGGATCTTGTTCAAAAAGCTTCTTGTCTTCGCCCTCTAGTTTCTCAGTATAGCCAGCACGATTCGAGGCAAAAACAATCCACTGACCATCTGGAGAATACGAGCCTTCAGCATCATAGCCTTTTTCTTTAGTCAGGCGCTTTACATGTCCACCCTTAAGGTCTGATTCAAAAATGTCATAGCTATCGTCGAAATTCCAAGAGTAACGCGCCTTCACAGCCTTCTTGCGATTTTCAATTTCAGCTGCGGTTTTCTTTTTAGTGTCAGGATCTAAATGAGTTGAAGAGTACATGACCTTCTTCATTGTAGGGTGAATCCAACCGCAAGTGGTCTTGCCTTGTCCTGGCGAAACTCGAGTCGTGGCCCCTGTTGTCAGGTCCATCAAGAACATCTGATAAAAGGGATTTCCAGGCTCTCTTTCGCTTTGGAAGATCATAGTTTTACCATCTGGACTGAAATAACCTTCCCCAGATTTTTGCCCTACAAATGTTAGCTGGTGAGTCCCTGAAATGAGGGTATTAGGCTCGTTCCCAAATTGAGAAGTCCCAGAAGCCGGCGCCTCTGCAGGAGCTAAGGAAGCACCTTGCTTTGCATCCCTAGATTTGCAGGAGCTTAAAGAAAGCACCGCTCCAAATAGAGCTAAGAAAAGAACGGGAATTGTAAGAAGAACTTTCACTTTTTTCATAGTCTGTGTACGCTAAAAGGAGGACTGACCTAAGTCAACAAAACGGGGGATTTGGATGAGAGTGTTTCAAGTGGTTTTCTTTACCACCTTTACATTGGGATTACTGACTTCGTGCGCAACTCAAAAACACACCGGTCTTGCAACCTTAGAAATCCCCGCTACTCAAAAACGAGGCTTAGCTTCCAAGGAAGCAGCCCCCTTTATTAAGCACGAAGAAAAGGGCGCCTTTAAGTCGTACTTGGCGATGAATCTACCCTATTCTGACTTTGAAAAAATCCGCGAAAGCTTCGAAACAAAGAACCATTTAAAACTTCTCAATCGCGGCGAAGCCCATATCACCGTTGTGACTCCTCCAGAGTACGACAAAGTTTTAAGCAAAAAGGTTTCGATTAAAGAGATCCACGCCCTCGCAGAAAAAATGAATATTCAAGAGAGTTCGTTCCAGAAAGTTTGCGTGGGTAAAGGCACAGGGAAAGTTGATGGCCACGATCAGAATACTTATTTTGTCGTGATTCACTCAGATCGTCTTTTTGAAATCAGAAAGGCTATTCAAGATCTTTATGTTTCCCGCGGCGGGAAAGCCAAGGATTTCAATGCGGACTCATACTATCCGCATGTGACTTTAGGATATACGAAGCGTGATTTACATGCTGAGGACGGCGTGATGAAAGATGCCAGCTCTTGCATACTCACCCTGCAAGAGAGTGAGCAAGCCAAAAAGAACTAATAGACTTTAATATGTCGAAGAAAGAGCGAGATCTAATTTCGCTGTTTCTGCCGAACCAGGACCTACTGAAAGCGTGTGAGCGTCAATCATAGAGCCATCGCGGAATTGGCAGATCCCCACAGTTTGACCATGGTAACTAGAGCCTGCCACTAAAGTGGCTCCGGCATTTTCACATGAAGAGGCGCCGTTTCTGTAGGCTTGAAGAGCCAATGACACGCCCTGATTTGATTTGAATTCAAAGAATTCCTCAGCACCCACAGCTGCATTATCAAAGAAGCACATAACGTACTCTTGATTTTGAGCTCCATTGAGGATCCAGAAAATGCCTTGATCAATACGACAAGCTCTCATCGACGGATTGTTGTTTGCTGCGTTGGCAGCTCCAGCGGAAAGACCGATAACCAAAGTAAGTAATAAAACTCTCATCATTGTTTCAAACTCCTGCTAATATGGTGGTGATATAACAGCCTTTTCTTTGGAGCAAGACTCAAAGCCTTAATTTTATGCAAAACCCCTCTTTTAACCCCTCTATAAAGATCCCCTGCACCTACCAGAACAACTGTAATGGTTGCCAATACCTGCACCTAAGCTACCAGGAGCAATTAGATCTTAAAAAGAGGGAACTTTCCGAGCTTCTAACCAGGAAGGGACTTGCAGCTCCCGGTATTGAAATTTTAACAGCCGGAGCGGCCTATCTTCGCGATCGTTTGGATTTTAGCCTTCAAGGGGGGCGCCTGGGCCTGTACGCCAAGGATACCCATGACATTGTCGATATTGAAATTTGCGCTCAACTTTCCCCAGCTCTTCAAGAATGGCTCACTCTTTTTAGATCCTATACGTGGCCAGTGGAAAAAGGCTCTGTGCGTTTGCGCGTGGGCCCCCAGGGTGAGTGCGGTGTGTGGTTGGATTTTGCCAATATCGATATTAAAAAAATTCTCGATGAAAAGAATCTGCTTTTAAAGTTACAAGAGACAGCGTTCGTCGAGATCGGACAACGGCGAAAAGTTCCTTTTTGGAATGGCACCGAATTCAAACTAAAAGATCCAGAATTAAATGTCTGGTTCAATACATGGATGAATAATGAACCGGTGAATCTCTATTGCCATGTCGCGAGCTTCACCCAGCCTAGCCACAAAGCCAATGAATTGATTGGTCAGACAATTTCATCTTGGGTGGGACAATATCCTGAGGCGCGGGTTATTGAGTTTGGCTCAGGCATTGGTAATTTGACTTTACCAGCCCTCGCCTCCGCATCTTCAGTGATGGCTTGTGAGATTGATGCTTTATCCTTAGAGGGTCTCGAAAAATCAGTGACGACGTTGCCTGACTCTTTAAAAGCCCATGCAGACAAGTTGACGATTCATCGGGGAGATTTTCAAAAGAAGATCTTAAAAGATTTCTCTGAATTTGATGGCATTCTTGCAAATCCACCGCGCTCTGGATTGATGAGCTTCTTAAATCCTTTAGAAGAATTAAATCCGGAGCAAAGACCGGCGTTCTTTATCTACATGTCCTGTTTCCCAGAGTCCATGGCTGTGGATCTTGTGAAACTAAAAAATTATGGTTATGAAATGAAGAAATGCGTGATTCTGGATCAGTTCCCGCAAAGCACGCACTATGAAGTTCTGACTTTACTTGAGAGAAAAAAGACGTAATCCAGAGCAAATGCCTGGAATGTCTTTCCCAAGTGCCAAAGAAAGAGCTGGCAGAGTGATCACACCCGTGATGACAATCAATGAACTGCGCAACATCACTCGCAATATATAAACCGAACGAAAACGCTCATGGGGCTGCCCTAAACGCAAATCACAAGCCCACTCACCGATCGAAGAACCCATAAAGCTGCGGCTTGCAATCATATAAATCCATGACGACAGCGCATACACTTCAGCAAACAAAAGCAATTTGTGCTGACCTTGGGTGATCCCAGAAAGGGCGCCACCCATGGAGTTCTTAACAATCCATGAGAACATCAATAGAAAAACACAACTTGTCGCAACCAAGATCAACGCATCAATTGTCGATGCGATCCAAGACCACAAAGCCAAGCGATAACCTTTTCGTCGCGCAGACGGACCGCCATGGAAGCCGGTATTCTGATCGAATTGCATTTTATTATTTTTAAAAATCTCATTGAGCTTAGAAGCCGGAGGTTGCTGTGTCGGTTTGCGACGACGAACAACCGGGCCTTTATAAGGCAAAGGAGCTTCCCTTATTTGGGGAGCCCTTTGCGAATTTTCTTTTTGTTTGTCTTTATTAATTTCAAACATTTCTTTTTATAACTAGCGAATTCCGCTGGTACCCGACGGTGCTGTACCAGTTCCAGCTTCCGACGACGGAGTTGTTACTGGAGGTGGCGGCACATAAATCGGCGCCGTACAAACACCATTCACAACCGTGCTTGGTGCCGGACAAGGATTTACTGGCACTGGACTGATCGTCGCAGTTGCCGTTGGAGAAACCGTTGGATCTGTCAATGGCGGCGGAGCTGGCGCTACGTATTGTGGAGTGCTGCTCTTAGTTTTTTTCTTAGTCAACCACCAGAACAAACCCAAACCTACAAGACCAACACCGACAGCAATCAATACACCTTTGTACTTACATAGGAAGCCACAAGTGTCTTTCTTAACTTCTTTGCCACCAGGAAGATCTGAATTAGTCACATCACCGTTGCCACCATCATCAACCACAGGTTCGCAAGTCAATTGACCATCGCTATCCTTAGCCACAGAGCCTGAACCAGGAACTGGAGGCGGAGGAAGTGATTTACCAGCTTTACCACCAGATGTTGGCTTAGGAGCCGGTGGACGTGGAGGTTTTCCATCAGAACACAAGCATGTGCCGTTCTCATCATGAGAAACTGGAATTTTTACGACACACGGTTTAGCTGGAGTCACCGGGTTAGCAACT
>CAZPYX010000003.1:0-58534 GCA_964590635.1 uncultured Bdellovibrio sp. | reverse complement strand
ACACCCAGCAGCGAGTCCCACGGAAACCCCAATCACTGGAATGGAGGCCGTCCCACCCTTAGTGAGGGGAGAAGTGAAATTCAAATCACTGACCATGCCGGAACCACCGGCATCATTTTGACACGTGAAATTTGTTCCGTCGAAAGTGAGGTACTGACCCATCGCACAGGTTGAGATTGCCGTCTTTTCTATGAAATCAGTCGGAAGCTTATCTCCTAATCTTGCCGAAGAATCTGCGTAAGAAGCAAAGGGAACAGAGCGAATTTCCGCATTGGGAGTGATTTCTTTCCACCCCGTGCCGTCGTGAAACTGCACAGCCAGAACACGAATGTCTCCTTCAAGAGGAGTGTAAGTGGAGCCGCCTTCGCAATTTTGAATCACGGAATTATTAAAAGCATCGCGAAGTTTGAACGTCGGTGAGGCAGGAAAAAGTTTAGTTCCTCCGCTGCCGATCGGAACATCAAAGACCCCTTTAGAGCCTTGCATATTGATGTTGTTTCTTTGCTCACGATAGATCACGCAATTCCCGGAAGAATTTATGATCGAAAATGCAAAACTAACACTGCCATATTCCAGAGGAGTTCCGTCATCACGAATGATGCGACCTTGATATGTGAAGGTACTAGGGGATGCGAAGCTAGTGATAGCAATGAATATGCTTAGAATGCAGATCAGTAACGTTCCGTTTCGCATGGCTTACTTATCGGTCTTTTACTGATTTTTGTTAGTAATCTACGGATAAAAGTGAGACAGCTTTATATCTAAGGTTTATTTGTTTCAGCTTGAGACTTTTTTGAAAGCGTATTCGCGACCAACGCCAAGGCAATGATCAGAGCTCCAGACAATTGTCTTAGACTTAAAGTTTCATGGAAATACCATGCTCCTAGGATGGCTGCGGTGATGGGCTCAATCATCATCAACAGTGCTACTTCCGAACTTTTTAACTTTTGCAAAGCTGCAAGCTCCATCGTTAAAGGAATGATGGTGCTGATGATGGCGATACCTAAAATGCTAGTGGCTTGTGTGCTGGTAAGCGTTTGCACTTCTGAAAAATGCGGATGATGGAAAATGGACAAGGCCAAGGCGCCGAAAGTGATCACATAAAGGCTGGAAGTAATCGGTCGCACATTTTTTTGCAGACGACCTGATAGCAAAACGTAAACTGCATAACTGATGGCAGCGCCCAAACCAGCAGCCACGGCCCAAAAGTTATTCACCTCAAGATGACCCCACAAAAGCATCAACAATCCTGTTGAAGCGGCCACCAGGCAAAGAGCTTCTTTGCGGGAAATTTTATCGTGAGTAAAGAAATGCGAAAAGATATTCACCCAGAATGGATAGGTGTAAAGCAAGAGAGCTGCCAGAGTGACACTGACCCCTTCGATGGCTTTGAAATACAAAGTTGAGAAAAAGGCATAGCCAAAGGTTCCCAACATCGCGGCGATGAAGATTTGTTTTTTCGAAAGGCGAATCCATTCAGGTTTGAACAGAAGAAGAAAGATCCAGATCAGAAGAGCGGCGAGGGCAAAACGGTAAGAAAGAAATTCTCCGATGGAAAGGCCAGATTGAAAGGCCACTTTTCCGAAGATGCCCAAGAAACCAAAACCCACGCTGCCAATCGAAATCTCAATAATTCCGCGAAGTCGTGGGTTGATTTTCATAGATTATTTTTTTGAACCTTTGGAAGCAGAAGCCGTCTTCACGCCACCAGAGTAACCCGTTCTGGTATTGCCTTCTTTTTTAAGGCGGACACGGGATGCTGGTTTTGCTGTTTTCTTAGCAGATGGGGTGCGACCTGCATAAGGAGAAGATTTTTTGATTTTCAAATCCTCTGGATCGTCTGGCAAGAACACACGTTCCGCAGCGGCTTCATTGATATAAACTAATGCGCCAGCTTTCAGAGCACCTAAACGCAAACGACCGATAGCTACACGTTGAAGTTTGATAACATCAAAGCCGATTTTGGCGAACATCTGACGGATCTGACGATTTTTACCTTCAGTGATGACGATCTTGAGCCATTCGTATTTTTCAGATTGTTTGTCGCCGGCCTTTTTAATTCTTTCGATATGACGAGCAGAAACTTTTCCACCGATGATTGAAACTCCATTACGAAGCTTTTCAAGATGCTGCGGTTGTGGCTGACCATCCAATTTAACAAGGTAAGTTTTAGTAACTTCCTCTTTTGGATGTGTGACTTTGTTGGCATAGTCGCCATCGTTCGTCAGAAGAATCATACCTTCAGAGTCCCAATCCAGACGTCCCACCGGGAAGACACGTGCAGGAACGCCACCCAAATATTCAGCAACAGTTGGACGACCTTCTGGATCTTCCATTGTAGTTAGAACGCCAGCAGGCTTATTGAAAATGAGATAAAGTTTTTGAGTCAGAGGTTTTCTAAGCATCTTGCCGTTGACTTTGATGCTGTCGATGGACGGATCAACCTTAACACCAAGTTCGTAAACGCGTTTGCCGTTCACAGTCACTTGGCCTTCTTCAATCATACGGTCCGCATGACGGCGAGAAGCTAGGCCGCTATCAGCGATTAATTTGTTAAGTCGAACTCTTTGAGTGGAGCTATCTTCAGACATTCTTCATCAGCCTCGGGTAATTGTTGAGTGATCAATATATCACTACTAAGGGCTGATGAGGAGGAGATATTCTTGCGATTGTGCTCTCCAAGGGCATGACGGACGTCACGAGCCAAAAGAGTCATCAATTTATCGCCTAAGAAGATGTTTTCAAGAGCTGTATCGGCCTTACCAAGGATGATATTGGCCCATTTCAAAGCCTCAGCGTCGCCCTGTTGGATTAGAGCCGCAGTTCTTTCAAGTTGGCTGATCAAATCCTGATAGTAAGGATCAGTTCTGCGATCGAGAAAAAATTGCTCAAGTCGTTTGATAGGGAACAAAACGCGAGTTTGATCCTGCAAAGGATCGTTCTTCATTTCCAGAAGCTTTTGGAAAACATAGCCGCGCAAAAGAACGCCTGTGATCTTGTCTTTTACAACTCGGAATTGCGCAGTGATATAAGGAGCAACCTCAATTTTATGAGTATTGTGAGCGCTCAACTCCAGTTCAGGAGTGTAGTAAAGAACCAAGTCACTGCGCAAAGGCTCGAGGGCACCATTGCGAATGGTGAACTTCTTGTCGAAAGTGCGAACTTCCAAAGATTTATCAGCGCGAAGAAGGATTGCGACCACACGCTTGTTTTGATCAGGCAAGATGCGGAATTTGTCGCCATCTTTGCTGATTGTCTTGATGTATGAACTCACTGCGTCAATCAAATCCGAAGCCTGCTCGATTTCAACGATCTGTGTGTGTTGAGGGAAGCGGATGGGAGCAAGGTCGAACTTCTGTTGGTAGAAAGCGTTGAAATTCTCCAGCAAGAACTGAACTTCATGGCCCAACTGCTGCTTATTTGAAGCCCAGTGCGGATAATCCATGCAATAAGCAAAGAAAGTTTCGATCAATTCAGGAGTCAAAACATCGTCTGCGTGAGGGAAACCTTTAAGAAAATTATAGAAGGACAGACGCGTCGGCGTATTCTGTGGATTAAGATCACTGACGAATTTTAGCAGCTGTCCAACTTTTAGCATTTTTGCGTTTTTCCCTTGGGCCCTAACGTATGAACATTTGAATTTTTAGTCCAGAAAAAATATACTCAAGTACGGACATTTTTTCGATGGAGATTGCGCAGCACAGTTTGCACTCCAGCTTTGCTGGAGTAGGATAGTGACGCGGAAGCGCTACCAAAAGTATGTCCGTACCTTATGTCCTACGGAGGGGCGCAGAGATGCATAAAGAATTAAATCCTGAACTTTTTGGCGAGAAGAAAATTGCAAAGTCTCCTAGTATGGATAGAGGCATGGAAAGTGCGTCCGCATTGGCTTCTAACGGCACAAACTATCTTAATACGGATCGCCAAATCTTCGAATTGAAGACTCAAAATCAAGCCTTGGCAGAGCAAATGAACAAAATTGTTGGCACTGTGAATGAGTTGATCAAAAGCACGAACTCTAAATTTGAACGGAACCAACATCTTTTGACTCGTCTAGAGCAAAGCCATAATGGGCTTGCGACAGAGGCAGGACAGAAGATCACTCAGCTTACTCAGCGTGTGAATGAGCGTCGCAGCTTGGATTTGAAGGTTCAAGAGATGGTCGATCGCCATAATAACGTGATCAAAAGCTTTGAAGTGCGCATGAATCACTTGCAGAAGTTGTTGGCTGAAAAAGAAGCTCAAATGATTTCCTGTCAAGCGGCTTTGAACGAGTCGAAAATGGAAATTGCACGTCTTAAAAGACTCTAGATGTCCGATTACAACCCAGGCCCTTTCGAGGAATTAGAATCGAATAAGGTTTCACTCCCGTGGTGGACTTGGGTTGTTCCTTTGTTTATTCAAATTGGCGGACGCTTTTTAAGCACAGTTGTCACCATCTCTCCTGGAATCTATTTATTTTATTTTCCCTATCTGACGGGAGTACCCATGGCGCTATGGTGGGGGCCGCGGGTTTTTCCGGCTGTGTTTATCGCCAGTATTGTTGGGGCGCATCTCGCGGGAATCACAGGTCCCATGGTATTCTTTCTAGGATTGTCGGAGCTGTCGAAAGTAGCTTTCAGTTGGGCCGCTTGGAAATTATTTAAGATGTGCCAGCGTGATCTTAGCCAGACTAAAAATCTTTTTATTTGTTGGCTGGTATGTTTTGCGCTGCCGAATGTTTTTGGAAGTTATGCGGTGATGGCGGTGTTAGCCGTGAATCAGGCGTACCCTGCGAATATGTTCTTTCATCACTATTTGAAGGTCACTCTGATAGACACACTGATGGGGCTTGTGGTGAGTTTTCCACTTTATATTTTTCTCAGTAACAGTTTCTCACAACGAGGTTGGTCGCAATGGAGAAAGTCACCGTTCCGATAGAGGAAACTAAATTGCCTACATGGACTTGGTGGGCACCGTTTCTAATTATTTCAATCGCGAAGGTGATTTCGGTTCGTTATTTTGCGTTCGATCATGTGATTTGGATTTATCTTCCATATCTGGTCTCACTGCCTCTGTATTTTTGGTGGGGTCCTCGCGTGTTTCCCCAGCATGTCATTGCTGAGATGTTAACAGCGAATCTATATGGTATCGCCGATGGCATGGTCATTATTTTTTACGGCTTGGCTAATGCGAGCAAAGTTTTTATGGGATATCTGCTTTACAAACAGATGTGTGCAACTCAAGCTCTGCAATCAAGACGTGGTTTTTGGAACTTTTTCTTTTGGGTTTTACTGATTCAAAACCTCATTGGTAATTTTTTATTTTTGTCGTCGTATGTGCAGACCGGAGCTTATGGCTCAAACTTGTTCTGGCGTTTGTACGGAATCAATACATTGAAGGATATTCTTGAGGCTGCCCTGATCGTCTATCCAATTTTAGTTTTGGCGACTTCGCATTTACGTCGTCAGGGCCTTGCAAGAAATGATTTTTTGATCGAGGAAGAAAAGACGACTAGCTAAGTGCCAAGATCTTCGTTTCCAGTTGTGCTAAGACCATCGGCCACGCTTCTTTATGTTGAAGCATGGATTTGTCATCAGGAAAGCCCGCGTGGGTAAGTAACACATGGGTTTGTGATCCTTGCGGTGTTAAAGCCACAGTCACCCAAGTTTCAGCACCCAGAGTTCCGCTAGTTAACCAGGTCAACTCAATCAATTTATTCTCTTCAAGTTTTAAGAAACGCCCATAGTGTGGATGTTGTTGATCTTGGAATTTAACTTGAAAGAAAAAGGGTTCGTTAATTTCAGGTCTCATCAAAACTGTATCGGGAGCTGCAAACCACTTATCAATTTGCTCTGTCCATGCACGATATATGGCGTCGGCACTGAGGTTCATCGTGCGCTCTGCTTGGCAGAATGCAGGTCTTTTAGTTAGATCAGGCTTTGCAAATACGTGGGCCATAATACCTCTACAATCCCTTTGGGACATGGTTTGATTTTACGAACTGAAGACCTGCAAGGCAATATCGAGTTGGAAGTAACAAGGTCCAAGCTTTATGTGTTTTGACTGTTTTCGTGATCACTGGCGGATTATTTTCCAATCTTGAACCAATCAATATTTAAACAGCGCAATTCTTCTGATGGGGAGGGATCTATGACTTTGTCCACTTGTTCAAGGAATTGAACAATCATCTCGCGAATCTTTAAGGCGTCGTCCTTTGAAAGTGTCATAGGAGCGGTATAGTGAAGCTTGGCGGATTCTTCATCGCTCATTTCCTGTAAAGCTTTTTGTCTCCAGTTGGTGTGATGCACTCGCACCCACGGAGAACTTGCCTCTAGGTGGGTTGTGCTAGGGCCAACTAGAAGTTTGCCTTTTTCTTCTTTGCAAAGGCCTGCATTCAAAAGGAAATCGATAATAACTTTGGTTTGTTTTTTTGAAAGGTTTAAGTAGTCAGCGATAGGATCTAAATTTTGAAAACCCTTGATCGCTGTCATTTGTCGAACCGCTGAATAGGTCCAGTCAGAATAAAAAATGGCGCGCTTTTCTTCGCTCAGTTTTCTTTCAGCGTGAAGGCGATTCGCCAGCTCTGAAGATTTCTTCTTCATCTCATCAATTTGTCTTCTTAAGATTTTTCTTAAAGGTTCGTTGCCTGCTCGATCAATTTGAACCAGCAGCAAGAAGAACTCACTCTCAAGTTCTGTTAGCCCTAAGAAGTCACAGGTCATGGAAGCTTGTTCAAGAGTAAAAGTCTTAAGGCCTTTCAGAACTTGGCTGATCAGGGTTGTATGAACACTCAGATAGATCGCTAATTTATGGGCTTGCCCGTAGCCTTTCTTCGGCATCTCCAGAAAGCGCTTTTTGATGAAGACTCTGTAATTCGAAAACTCGAAGATCGAAATCATATAGTTAGCCTTAAAGTGTTTACCTGTAAGTATATACTTCCTAATACTTTATACACCAAAAATCTATAATCTTGGCTTAAGTTTGGTAAATTGGGTCCATCGAATGAACGAAACTTTAAATCTTAAAAGGGAAATTTATGAAAACTCGTATGCTTACTTCTTTCTTGGGTGCTGCTCTTTCTTTGACCACAATCTCTAGCTTCGCGGCGACTCCTGCCAGTGAACTTCCACAAGCTGTTTACAAATGTGGAATGAGCCCAGATAACATGATTGGTCTTGCTTCCGAATATACAATTCTAACGGGCGGAACAAATGTAAAAGTGATTTTAGCGACCGTTGCCGTGATGGGATATCAGATCGAAGAAGGTCGTACTCATCAAGATACACCTCCTAAAATTACCAAGCAGGGTTCAAGCTATGTTATCGAAGCACGTCTCTACAGTTCTGAGAATGCGACAGCTTTGTATAATCAGGTTTTGACTCTAGACACGCAAAAACAAACTTTGTTAGTGCAGTTTGGGGCTGACAGAGCCATCCCACTTCCATGTAAGCAAGTGTTCCCATAGTTGTATCGACTAAAATTGAAAATGGGCCTTAAAGACGGGCATTAAAATTGAAATGTCTAAATTTAGCTAATTTTAGAGGAGAAGACCACTATGAGATCGAATATACAGAGCATTGCGGGCTCTTTGCTGGCAACTAGTTTGACAGTGGTCGCTCTTTTGAGCCCTCTAAAATTATTCGCTCAACCCGAGGTTAAGTCCCCTGGGATTCAGCGTTCAAATTTGAACAAAATGTCGTTGAATCCAGCGACTGAGATTCTAACGAAATTGGCGGATTCAAAAGGGACACAGAGTAATTCAAAGTTACAGCAAGGTAAACTCTCGGAGGCCGTTAAGCAGCTCCTTATGGGGACCAAGGACGGAGGCGGTGGAGATGATATCGCCCTAGAGTTTCAAAGTTCTGCGCAAAAAGCTTTGCTGGTTCTGCAACAAGTTGTTCCTGAAACCTATAAGGATCTTGCTAACCAAAATATTGCTGCCACCGTTGAACATGCGAAGGTGATAGTTGTAGATGATGTTTTGGACGTTGAGATTAAAAAACTAGTACAAAACTCTGTGGCCTTCAACGTTCCTGAAATTCAAACTATCTTGGTGAATCGTCAACGTTGGAAAAGTATGCCCAATGACGATCTTAAAATGACGATTGCGTTGCATGAGGTGTTAAGTTTAAAAGGTCTTGAACACACCGGCTATTATCCGATCTCAACAAAAATATGGAATGATCTTAATCGGAAGCGAACAGTTCAGCACAAAGATGTGGGAACCGTTGAGAGCGCTGTTTATAGATGTGCAACGAGTCCCGCGAACATGATTGGTCTTGGCGTTGAGTATCAGATTTCTTTAAAGCAGGATCTTTCACAGGTGATCTATTCACAGTTCTATGTTGGAAATGCAGATGGAAGCATTGTGCGTGCAGAGATGGGAAGAACTCGCCGAAACTATCCAGCCTTGATTAAAAATCAAGACTCTCAATATTATATTCATTCGCGCTACTACAACTCTGAAGATGCGACATTTCGAGACGAGGATATGATTTTAGACGTTCATAATCTTGTTTTGAATTTACTTTATATAAACGGTCAAAGTCTGTCGATCGACTGCAAACTTGTTTCTAAATAAAGGGAATGTCTTAGGGGCGCCATTCCACCATGTAGATGTCAGATGAAGAAGTGAATTCTTTGATGAGTGGAGGAGGCGCCACATTGTCTTCTTTGGCACTCCAGGCGACCGTCCATTCAATTTGAGTTTTCTTGTCGGTATCTTTATCTGCGTTTAAGTAAGAGATCTTAATAGATTTTATTTTAAAGCCGCTTTGTAAAATGCGTTCACGCAAGGTCTCTTCAGAGATGCTTTGCGGATGAATTTGAATTGCAAGAATACCTCTTCGTTCTTGTTTAAAACGATGTTCGAAATTGCGCAGTGAAGATAACACAAAAAGAATGATGCCGGTGCCAATCCATCCCAGAGTCAATTGACCACCGCCAAAATTAAGTCCAATGATCGTCACGAACCACATGGTTGCTGCAGTGGTTACTCCGGTCACCATATTTTCTTTTCGCAGAATAGCTCCTGCGCCAATAAATCCTATTCCGGAAAGAACTCCCAAAGGCAGACGCATAAGATCCATAACGATGAATGATTGTTGTTCTTTTCCGGTCAAATCAAGAAGGGCATTCGCCTGCAGCATAGAAAGAGCCGCAGCTATACAAACCAGAATGGTTGTGCGCAGGCCCGCGCTGTGACCATGTTCTCCGCGATTGAAGCCAATTAAGGCTGATGCGATAAAAGCTGAAGTCAGTCGCCAAGCGATATCAGACAAGGTCAAAGTTAAAGGCATGGCAATCCTCGTTGTTGAGTTCACTTTATCTGTTCGCTATTCAGACATCAATCGCAAGCTGACTTCGTAACAAGTATGAGCAGGTTGCAATCTTCGCGATGATCTTCCATGAAACTTTTGAAAGAATTGAATCAGGCCCAGTTATCGGCTTTAAATTTTCGTTAACAAGTTATATGAATTTTTTGGGAGATTCATGTGGCGGGACTTCGAAAATTAACTAATTGGGCTGAATTGGACCTGCGCTCTTTGTCGATATTTCGAATTTTGCTGGGGCTTTGTCTGTGCGAAGATCTTTTTCAAAAATTAATTTACGCTAAAGAGTTGTATTCGGATTGGGGCTTGATGCCTCGAATTTATTGGATGTCTGAATACATGAATGAGTGGAAGATTTCTCTTCTTCTGGCTAATGGCGAGCCATGGTTTCAGTATCTATTTGTCTTTGTTGCCTTGGTTTGCGCTTTGTGTTTTACCCTGGGCTATAAAACCAGAATCAGTCAGATCCTTCTGCTGATATTAGTAGGCTCTATTCAAAGTAGAAATTATCTAGTTCTTAGTTGCGCGGATGATCTTATGCGTGTGGCTTTATTTTGGTCCATCCTTCTTCCGCTAGATCGTCACTACTCAATTGGCAGAAATTCTATTTCTTTGTCGAATCAAGAGGGGCAAAAAATACGTTCGATAGGAACGGGGTTGTTAATTCTCCAACTGGTCATCATGTACCTCATAACGGCCTGTTATAAAATCAACCCCGTTTGGACGACCGAGCATTCGGCGATTTACTATGCTTTGAATATTGATCATTTCACGACGCCCCTGGGACATTGGCTAAAGCAATTTGAAGAGTTTGGAAAGCTTCTGACGCAGACGACTTTGATTTGGGAGTTTGTGGGGCCTCTTTTGTTATTTGTACCGGTTTTTTCTAGGACGATAAAAACTTTTGTAGCTGTGGGATTTATCTTCTTTCACTTCGGCCTGGCGTTGTGTTTGAACCTAGGGACGTTCCCTTGGGTTGCTATCGCATATTGGACAATATTCTTGCCAGGGGACCTTTGGGACTTTCTACTGCAAAAGGCGAAACAGATTTTGCCGATCCAGCTGCCCTTATTCTTTCGAGAATTCAGAGCGCATGAGTCTATAAAGGTATTGCGAGTTCTTTCTTCTCGAAACAGAAGAATTATTAACTGCCTTTTTGCGAGTTTAATGGCCCTGGTTATCTATCAGAATCTTGCCGATTTAAATAATGAGAAAGTTCCTTTCCCATCTCCACTGCGGCATGTTCTATATGCACTCAATATGAATCAAGTATGGGATATGTTTGCGCCATACCCAATCCGAAATGATGGTTGGTTTGTCGTTCAAGGAAACTTTAAAAATGGAGAGACCCGCGACTTAATCACGGGGAAAGCCGTTACTTATGAAAAGCCTGAATTGATTTCTGATCTTTACGCCAGTTCCGAGTGGAGAAAATTTTATTTAAATCTGTGGAATGACGGCGATACGCGGATTCTTTTGCCCTACGCGCGCTATCTATGTCGCTCGCAAGCTTCACAAGATGGCAGCAGCGCATTGGTAACTTTGAAGATCACCTTTATGAAGAAGACGACACCGCCCATGGGAATGTCATTTCCTCCGATAGAGCCCGTACAACTGTGGTCCCACGACTGTTTCACAAACTAGTCAGGCGCGGCGAATTAGTTTTTTTGTAATAATAGATAATTGCCGCGGTCCTGATACTTCTTCATGAAGAAATATCGCTTATTAGAGTCTTTCATTTTTCTTTGGGCCTCTTTGACTGACAAAGTAACCAGGCATTTTAGATCTAAACGCTTTTCCTGCTCACAGCTGTCGACGACAGCATGGTCGTAGTCTGCAAACTCAATTAAATTCAATGTGAAGTAACTGCGACCCAAGGGCTGAATGATTGATTCAATATAAGGATTTTTTTCCAGCTCTTGGGACTCTTCAGGTGCAACTTTCACCCAGCATAATTTTCCGCAGTCTTGCAGTTTGTTTTTGTCAGAAGCTCGATGAATAGGTTGGCCTAAAAGCTTTTCGGATTCGATGGCGATTTGTTCGGCCAGAACTTGCAGGCGGGAATCGTTTTCTGGGACGCCCACGATAATCATATCGTGGCTTTGAAAGTCGGGGAAGAGACGATAGGCCACAGCGTGACTGACGTTTGTATCGTTGGCACTGATCTCTGAGGGTTTGATCAAGGTGTCAGCGCGAAGGCTGACGCCTTTTTTGATCAAATAAGCCATGGCTCCAGTAATGATCAAAAAGGCAAGGGACAGAATGAAGATGATTTTTTTCATAGAGGAAATTCCTGGGCAGCAGGATTTGTCTTGCCGCCTTTGATGTTTTACTTAGCGCCTTTTTCCATTCTAGTCAAAAACGCGTCGGCCTTTTCAAATTGAGTCAGTGTTAAAGCATCAATCCAAATTCCATTTGGATTGATAAAGATCACAGTCGGCAAGCCTTGAATATTATATTTCTTTTTCAAGCTACGAAGTTGTTCGCTGTCTTTGGTGGCATCAAACTTCAATAAAGTATAACTGCCAGCCATGGCGCGAACTCGAACATCGGTGAAGGTCTTTTCTGAAAGTTCATGGCAAGCTGCGCACCATTCAGCCCAGAAGTCGATGATCACCGGCTTGCGATCTTTAGTAGCTTGAGCTAGAGCCTCGTCCGAATAATCTTTCCAATTCAGAACTTGAATCTGATTCAAAGAGTTATCAGCCATGATACGTCCACGGATATAAGGACGTAGATCGAAAACGGCAAGACAGACGTAACCAATGCCCACGATCAATGTTGCCTGCATTAGACCTTTTTGGATCATGCTAAAAGGACCGTTGTTTTTAACGACCATAAAGGCGCCATAAACGCTAGCCACAATAATAAGTCCGATACCAAGAAGGGCATCAAAAGGACGATCCGGAAGTAGCAAATTCAAATAATAATAGAATGCAGAAAGCATCAAAGAACCTAGGACAAACTTGAAGCCCACCATCCAAGCGCCAGAGCGAGGCAGGGCTTTCACCAACTGATTTGAAAGTCCCAATACGATGAAGATCAAGCCTAAACCTAGAGCGTAAGTAAACAAGAAGAAGAAGCCGATCAGTTTGTTTTGTGTTGAAGCAACATAAGTCAGAATAGCAACCAGAACAGGACCAACACAGGGGCTTGCGACAATCCCTGCGAATAAGCCCGTCAGATAAGCACCACCCAAACCATTTCCATATTTGCCATTGCTGAGTTTGTTTCTTAAGAATGCCGGAACTTGCAATTCATAAAGTCCATACATACTTAAAGCCATGGCTAAGAAGATCACGCAAACAACGCCTAACACGTAAGGATTCCCTAAGCTGGCGCCGAAAACGCCACCGCTGGAAGCTGCAGCCAAGCCGAGCAGAGAGTAAGTTGTCGCAATTCCCAAAACATAAACCAAGCTTGTGATGAAATTTTGCAGACGACTTTTGGTTTCAGAATGATTTCCCAAAACCGCCAAGGTGATGGGGATCATCGGAAAAATACAAGGTGTGAAGCTTGTGAAGATTCCGGCTAAGAAAACGAAAATAAGTCCGGCAAAAATGCTAGAGCCTAAATATTTTTTGAAGTTATGAGTATCGAAGAAACTTCCTTCGGTCATCGGCGTGTTTTCAGGAGACGGCGTGGTCAACTGTGCTTCGCCTTCAACCATCGGTGTGACAATTGGAATCTCAATTGTCTTTGTAGTAGGGAATAAACAGAATTGATCAGAGCAAGCTTGGTAAATTAATTCCAACTTCATCTTGCTATGCTTTTTCAAGAAGCGATCTGGAGCTTCAATGTGAGCTGTTAGAGTCGCCTCATTTTGCATGCCACGGCGTTCTTTTTTTGAAAACTTATCAAACCAAGTGGCGATCGGTTCAATTTTCGAAGGTGCAACCTTGAATCCATCTGGATCAAGAATCACGACACTGAATTTATCTTCATAAGCATGATACTCCGGAGGAAGTTTCATTTTAATTGTCAGAGTTCCGCTTTGACCTGGACTCCATTCATAGGGCACGACCTGAGCGGACGCAATGAGTGGGTCTGTGTCGTTGGGGTTTGCTTGCGCCCAAGACGTTAGACTGGAGAAGGTAATAAGTAAGGCCGACAAAAGATAATTCAACGTTGCTGTCATATTCTTTTTCTATTCCCTCTCTCGACCATGGGCAAGATTATTTACAGATGACTCAATACTACCACTTATCGCGCCGATAGAGAATCTGAGAGGTCATATCTTATGGGTTTTGTAGGTATATTGATTGTATTTGCGACAGTTTTTGGAGGCTATATTGCCGGTCACGGTAAGATGGGCGTCATTCTTGAAGCTGCGATGCTCGAGATGGTGATTATCGGCGGTGCCGCATTCGGTGCCTATGTGATCGCCAACCCAATGAAGATCGTTAAAATGGGGATTAAGCTCTCTATTAAAGCAATGACTTCAAAAGGTCCTCAGAAAAAAGACTATGTTGAATTGATGCAAATGCTTTTCCAACTCTTTCAGGTTTTCAGAAAAGAAGGACCTCAAGGTATTGAGAAGCACATCGAGGAACCAGAGAAGTCTGACATCTTTAAAGCTTATCCAAGCTTTATGCATAATCATCATGCCGTTGAATTTTTATGCGACACGATGAAAGTGACTCTCTCTGCAGAACTTTCTCCTTATGACGTTGATGATTTATTGGACGCCGACATTAAAGGTATCCATGCCGAAGAACATCTAGCGCAACATGCTGTTGCGGCAGTTGCCGGGGGATTCCCGGGACTAGGGATCGTTGCCGCCGTACTTGGTATCGTTAAAACCATGGGTGTTTTGACGGCAGGTACAGAGGTGATCGGGGAGTACGTAGCCCATGCCCTTGTTGGTACGATGTTGGGGGTATTTTGCGCGTACGGTTTGATTGAACCGACTGCGACAAAAATGGCAGCCGATATCGAAGCAGAAGGTCGTTACTTACAATGTATTAAAGCAGCCTTGGTGGCACTACAACGTGGCGCTCCTCCGATAGTTTGTGTGGAGTATGCTCGTCGTTCGATCATGCCTGATGAACGTCCATCATTTGCTGAAGTAGATAAAGCGACTAAAGAGATCAAAAAAGCCGCAGCCTAAGAGTGCGTAGAATGAGGCAGCTGTTCGTAAGACAGCTGCTATGTGAGTCCAACGAAACGGATTGTGAAGTATGGCAGAGAAAAAACAGACGATCGTAATCAAGAAGATCATCGTCCAAGGCGGTGGTGGTCACGGGGGATCTTGGAAGGTTGCCCTTGCAGACTTCATGACGGCCTTGATGGCCTTCTTCCTCGTTATGTGGATCGTGGGTCAATCTGATCAAACAAAAAAAGCTGTCTCAGATTATTTCTCTACGCCTTCAGTTATTGAATACAATTTTCAAAATTTCGGAGCGGAAATCACTCTGGAAAAACTTTTCCTCGATTTGTTGAATGAGCCGATGAAAGCTTTCCAAAGCTTCATGGAGCCAATCGATAAAACGCCAAATCTTTTGGACATGGGTTCCACGAAAGTGGTTGCAGCCTATTTAGCTGATCAGATGAATGATGTGGCTAAAAATGTGGTCGTTACCCCAGAAGGTTTCGATTTCGATATTCCTGATTACATGCTGTTTGAAAAAGGTTCTTCGCAACCTAATGCCAGCTTCGTGAATGTCATGGATCGTATTAAAGGTATTACGACAGGTTTGAAAGATGCTGAAATCAAAGTGACATCAGGTTTGTTTGTTCAAGCCGTTCCCGATGCCAGCTTGATGACTGCGAACCGTGTGGCCTCCCAACGTTACGATGTGGTTCGTAATAAAATCTTGGCCTCTTTGGAAAGCAGCACTGTGAATGTTTCTGGCGGAATTAACGTCAAAGAAAAGCGCGGTGAAGTGGATCCTAAGAAGTTGATTGGATTTATTCGTGTTAAGATCTCTCAAAAAGAGCTGACTTCGGATGGACACAAACCTCGCAAGTTGCAAAACTTATTTGGTGAAGCACGAGTCGATATGTCTGTGTACGATAACTTCGTTCAACAAATCAGTACTCGTCGTAAAGCGGAAGAGCACTCTAAGAAGCCTTTGAAGCAACAGGTTGATGACGAGTTGAAGGAAGAAACTAAAATTCCGTCTTCGCTGACAGAATAAAGAAGAAATCTCCGGCTCCGTCAAGATTGGAACTTGCCGAAGTTCCCGTCACGGAGCCTTCAAAAAAGATCGGTCCCCATTTAGTACCCAAGCCCGTTTTAAAATCAAAATAAGGATCAAGGGTTGTGACATCTGGAGTGTTGTATCCGGCTTCATTATCCCATTCCCATCCATTCCAAATATGTGAAATCAAGCCGAATGCATAACGAGAAGACGAATGCTTCGTCCCTTCCCAGTTACTTAAGTGATCATAAAGAACTTTAAAGTCACCGAAGTTGAAATGCAGACCGAATATATTTCCGTTGTGATCGCCGGATTTAAAGTACTGACTTTCGCTGTAGGAAATGACGGCGCTGTTGGCTGTCGAGAAATTGATTTTCACATCACCATTAATGCGCAAATTAAAATGGTCATCGCTATTTTTGAAATTGGTATTTGAACCCCACAAGCCTAAGCGGAATTGAGGTCCAAAGTTAAACCAAAAGGAGCCTTGCAGGGCTGGCGATTTGTCGGATTGAGAAAGACCATATTCCACATAGTGTGAAAGAAGGCTTACGTCGCCCGTCATTTTGAAAGTGGGTGATGTATTCTCTGCAGCATGTGCTGTGCAAAGGGCGAATAAAATAATGATAAAACCAATGTATCTTCGCATAGATAGTGGTTTTCATTGTGGACCATAGGATGGGAAAAAACAAAGAAATCACGAGGAGGATGCTGCTGGAACTGGACCAAGAGCGGTGGGCAGGGTACTCTGGCGGACTATGAATTTAGATCTTCCTTTGAGCGAGTACACTTTTATTGCATTTGATACCGAAACCAGTGGGGCTTACCCCGTTGGCCATGACATCGTCGAGTTCGGAGCCGTGAAATATTATAAAGGCGAAGAAGTGGGCCGCATGCAGTTTTTGTTGAAGCCTCGCGAGGCCATGGGCGATTTTATCATCGGCATTCATGGCATCACCAACGAGATGGTCGCCGATGCTCCGAACATGGGCGCAAAAGTTGTCGAGATTCACGAGTTCTTCAAGGGTTGCATTGTGATGGCCCATCACTGTCCTTTTGATTTGGGTTTTCTGACGTTGGAGTTTGAAAAAGCAGGATTGCCTCTGCCATCGGAGCCTGCGTTGTGCACGAGCCTTCTTTCGCGCAAGTTGATTCATGGGGTAGAAAATCACAAGCTTCAAACCTTAGTAAAACACTTAGGCATTGATGGCGGGCAAGCGCATCGAGCTTACGATGATGCCAAGGCGTGTTTGATGGTGGGTTTGGAATGTTTCAAAAAATTGTATGATAAAAATGGAGATGAAGAAGCTACGCTTGCCAAAGCAATCAAAAGCCAAGGCAAACAATTATGGTGGAAAGATTATTCCTTAGCGGGAAGAAATCCGATCATCAGAACTTTGATTGATGCGATCAATACAAAAAAAGATATCGACTTGGTTTATGATGGCGGATCTACGAAGGGAGAAACGCGTCGTTTGACTCCCATTGGAATCGTCAGAAATCCTGATGGCGATTACCTTCAAGCCTTTTGTCACAAAGATAAGGCGAACAAGCGTTATTATATGTCACGTATCAAAGACGTGGCCGCTGTATTTTAGAGTCCGCCTATCGCGCGTTATGCGCACCTCTTTATAATATAGATATAAGATATAGAGAATCGTGAGGGCAGCTTCTTTTTTCGAGGCTGCCTTGACGAAATGTTATTCGTCTACATGTTTTACTAGAAGCGATTTCATCAGTACTAATTACTGCTGGTACTTAGCTCTCATGAGATCACTTCTTAATCCTCGCCTATGCTGCGGGGGAAAGGTGTAATCATGTCTTTCGTATCTGGTTTTATTCCAGTCATTCCTTTAAGAAATGCCGTTTTATTTCCTGGCATCAGCATGCCTCTTCGTGTGGGCAGAGAAAAAAGTATTCAGTCTTTACAAAAAGCCTTGAACGACCAGAAGTGGATTGTTCTGCTTACGCAAAAAAATTCTGATAACACAAATGTGGAAAAAGCTGAGGATCTTCCGTCTATAGGAACACTCTGTAAGATTGAGTCCTATAAGAAAGAAGACGACGGCAGTTACAGTATTTTCGTTAATGCTCATCAGCTTATTCGTGTTGTGAAAATGAACGCCGAAGGCGGTGCTTTTGAAGTTTTAACGGAAAGTTTAGATGACGTCAGTACTATTGACGCGAAAACGCAAGAAGCGTTGCTTGCCAGCTTGAAGCAAATTTCATTTGAGACCCTGGATCTTTTGGGTCGTCATATGCGCCGAGTGAAAGAGTGGATCGCTGATATTGATGATCTGAGCTTGCTGACTAACGTCTGCGCGGCCCATGCTGATTTTAATTTGAAAGAGAAACAAGAACTTCTTGAGACTGTGGATCTTAAAGAGCGATCTTTGAAGATCTTGGATCTTTTGCAAGAGCAAAAAGAACGTCTTAAAATTCAAATCGGTATTCGCGACAAATTAAGCGAGAATATCAATCAAAGCCAACGCGAAAGCATTTTGCGCGAACAAATGCGCGTGATTCGCGAGCAACTGGGAGATGAAGACTCAAAAGGGGCTCTTTCTTTATACGAAGAAAAGATCAAAGCCGCTGGAATGCCTGCAGAAGCCTTGGAGTTGGCGACAAGCCAATTGCGTCGTCTTGAAGGTATGAATTCAGCATCGCCGGAATATCAAATCATTCGCACGCATCTAGATTTAATGGTGGCTTTGCCATGGGATAAATCTTCTGCCGAAAATGAAATTGACCTTGAAGCGGCGGAAAGAATTCTTAATGAAGACCATTTTGGAATGGATAAGATTAAAAAAAGAATTCTGCAACATTTGGCAGTGATGAAACTTCGTAAGTCTCATCAGGGTTCTATCTTGTTATTCGTTGGACCTCCAGGGGTCGGTAAAACTTCTTTGGGTAAAAGTATCGCCAGGGCTTTGGGTAAAAAATATGTTCGGGCTGCCTTAGGCGGTGTGCGTGATGATGCGGAAATTCGCGGTCATCGCCGTACCTATATCGGAGCTTTGCCAGGTCGAATTATTTCTAGCATTAAAAAAGCGGGTGAAAATGATCCAGTCTTCATTCTTGACGAGATCGACAAACTTTCTCGCGGATATGGTGGAGACCCGGCTGCGGCCCTACTAGAGACTTTGGATCCAGAGCAGAATAATACTTTCCAAGATCATTATTTGGATACGCCATTTGATCTTTCTAAAGTGTTATTCATCGCTACGGCCAATACCTTAGAGACAATTCCAGGCCCACTTTTGGATCGCATGGAAGTCATTGAACTGACGGGTTACACCGTGGAAGAGAAAAAACAAATTGCAAAACGTTACTTGTGGCCGAAGCAATTGAAAGAGCATGGTATTGATGAATCGCAATTAGAAATCACAGATCGCGCTTTAACTAAAATGCTCACGGACTATACGCGGGAAGCGGGCGTTCGCGAGTTGCAGCGTAAAGTCGCAACGATCTGTAAGTTTATGAGCTTAAGGATTGTCAAAGCTGGCGGTGAGAAAATCACAGTCGACATTGGTGATCTGGAAGAGATCTTTGGCGCAGAGAGATTCTCTGCCGATATGATCGAAAGTGTGTTGCCTCCAGGAGTGGTGACAGGTCTGGCTTGGACTCCGGTAGGTGGAGATATTCTTTTCATCGAGACGGAAGAAATGGCTGGTTCGGGTCAACTGCAACTGACCGGACAATTGGGTGATGTCATGAAGGAATCAGCGAAGATCGCGTTAAGTCTTCTTCGCGCTAGATTGCCATTGTTAGACCCAACCATTGATTTCTCGAAAAAAGAAATCCATGTGCATGTTCCCGCCGGGGCCATCCCGAAAGACGGCCCATCGGCAGGGGTTACGATGCTGACTTCCATTGCATCGAAACTTTTGAAAAAGCCGATCAGTCCTAAGTTGGCAATGACCGGGGAAATTTCTTTAAGAGGAAGTGTTCTTCCTGTCGGCGGTATTAAGGAAAAAATTATTGCCGCGCACAGAGCCGGAGTTACGGAAGTGATTTTGTGCAAAAAGAACCAAAAAGATCTTAGAGAGGTTCCAGAAGAGATTAAAAAAGATATGGAGTTCCATTTTGTGGAGAACGTCAACGAGGTTCTAAAAATTGCCCTCGATGTTGAACTTCCCGAATTTACGAAAAGGAGTATCGAAGACTCAACTCCCTTTTCACCGGGCGCCATAAATTAATAAGATTCCTCCCGTAAAAAACCTTTCCCTCCAATAAAAAAGGCCAAGCAGATGATGCTTGGCCTTTTTTATTTTATGGGACCAGCCATTTCATAATATTTAGAGGAATGTGCCAGTGTGATGGAATGCCGCCATCACCATATTGACCATAGTTGTTACTGCCCCAGCATTTCGTGTCACTCGTAGTTGTAAGAGCGCACGAAGAATTATATCCCAGGGCAATCTCGGAATAGGCAACGCCCGAATCAATCACTTGTGGAGTCATTTGGTACACAATGCTGTTGTTTCCTACTTGTGCGGAGTCATTGTAACCCCAGCACTTCAAGATGCCTGTCGTCGTGACACCACAAGTATGATAGTGGCCCATGGCCACGCGGGCATAGCTGACTCCAGAGTCAATTACAGTCGGTGATGTTGCATTCGTTGTTGTACCATTTCCAATTTGACCATAGGAATTGAAACCAAAGCATTTTAGGACTCCACCACTCGTGATTGCGCAGGTGGAATCATATCCCGTTGTCACATAAGAGTAAGCAACGCCAGAGTCGACAACCGTGGGAATATACTTACTGCCGGAGGTATATCCGTCTCCTTGTTTTCCATAGGACTGATCGCCCCAGCATTTAAGAACGCCGCCAGTGGTAATTGCGCAGGTATGGCTGTCATGGGCAGAAACTCTCAGATAGCTCACACCAGGATCGATGATCTGTGGAGTTGAAGCATTTGTTGTGCTGTTATTGCCAAGTTGTCCATAATTATTTTTTCCCCAACATTTGAGGACTCCGCCATTAGTGATGGCACAGGTATGAAATGTCCCTGGGGACACTGCTGAATAAGCTACGGAGGAATCAATGAGTGTGGGAACTAACTTATTGGCGGTGGTACCATCTCCAATTTGGCCGCTGTCATTTTTTCCCCAGCATTTTAATTGAGCTTCGTCGGTGATGCCGCAGCTGTGATAATAATTTGCAGTTAGGTGGGTATAAGCTATAGCGGGATCTATTTTTGTGGCAGTCAGTCGATTTACAGTGGTGCCGTCACCCACTTGACCATTGCTATTGAGACCAGAGCAGAGAATCCTATTTGCAATCAAAGAACAAGAATGCCCATAGCCCACAGCAATCTTTGCAACATTGCTCAACCCAGTCGAAGCAGGAGTTCGCTTATTCATTATAGTTGAGTCGCCAACTTGGCCTGAGGTATTACTGCCTCCACACTTTAGATTTCCATCAGAGGTAATTCCGCAAGTGGTGTTGTATCGTGCGGATCCAGTTGTAAAGGTGGTGGAGACGTCGACAGAGCTGACGCTATAGACTGAGGCTCCCGAGCCAATAAGAAGTTGCCCTTCTGAATTCAATCCCCAGCAGTACATCAGATTTGCAGATGAAAGGGCGCAGGTATGACCTGTGCCAGCCCAAACCTTTAAGAAGCCTCCTGTCGAGACCGTAGTAGGAGTGTATCTGGTGGTAGTGTCTCCTTGACCGAGTTGCCCTGAATTATTGGCACCCCAACATTTAAGAATGCCACCAGTCGTGATTCCACAAGTATGTGTTTCGCCGACACTCACTGTATTATACTTCGTCCCGTTATCAGTGACCGCTGGGTATTGACGGGAATTGATGGTTCCATCACCCATTTGGCCATTGGTATTGTCCCCCCAACAATTGAGAGTTCCATCGGTAAGCAGACCACAAGCGTGATTCAAACCCAAACTTACAAAATTATATCCGCTGCCAATATTTGTTGGTAGCAGCACTCCCAAAGTACTATATCCAAGTCGGTAGTTGGCATTTACACCCCAACAGCGCAAAACTCCAGCGGTCGTCACTCCGCAGGTGGAAGAGCTTCCTGCACTTACTTGGGAATAATTTGTGCCTGAGTCAGTGATAGTGGGAACAGAGACATTACCTCCAGCAGTGCCCAATTCATTTGAAGAATTAGAACCCCAACATAGCAACTGACTAGATTTAATGGCGCACGTATGAGAGTTTCCTGCCGAGACATAGGAGTAATTGGAGTTTGCATCCACAGCAGAGGGAGTTGAATTCTGAATAGTTGAGCCAATCCCAAGCTGACCATAAGTATTATCACCCCAGCATTTTAATTTTCCGGAACTTAAAATAGCACAGGTGTGCTGACCACCCACTGATACCATGCTCGCAGTGGGTAAGGTTCCAGCATACTTAATAAAGACCGTGGATTGTGAAAGATTGTCGGCGGAAACTAGAGGCATCGAGATATTCGAAATTTTCACTTTCAAAGTTGAATATCCAGGGGCTGTACCAGTGTTATTGAAAATCGTAAATGGCACCGATGCGGAGATCGCTCCTGCAGCAACGGTAACGGCCGTCGAGTCAGATAAACTATGATCGGTGCTATACACGGCGTCACCTTGAGTTTTGAGAGTCACTTGCACGGGGTAAAGTTTTGCCTGACTTAATTGCAACGTGAATTGTTGTGCTCCACTTCCAGTATTAAGAGTGCGCTCACGCTCAACAATTTTTAGGTAAGCCATGGTGGTATCTTTAATCCATGATGTTGAGGTCGCAGTGCTTTGAATATTTCCAGCTGCATCGACACCAAGCACACAGAGGATCATAGTTCCATCAGCAAAGCCCGACATGGCTGTAGTAATTAAAGTTCCCTTAGGATTGATAGAGTTATAGCCAGAGGTCACAGCACAGTCGGTAGATGCTTGCAATCCCACTTTGTATTTGTATGAAATAAGGTCCGCAGGGCCAGCGACGCTGACGGACAGTGGATCGGCGCCACTGGGACTTTCCGGCAAGCCTGAAAGTGTAACGGTTGGTGCAACAGTATCTTTAATTGCTGAGGTCACTATTGTAGAAGAAGAATTTCCTGCGGGATCTATTTGCAAAGCTTCGACACCCAGATTTCCTTCAAGAAGGCCGCTAAAATCAAAAGCCTGGTTGAAGGAATTGGACGAGCAAGGGATATCTATAGTTGAAACCGGAGTTTTCAGTCTTACGGTATTTCCAGTTTCGCAACTACCACTGATGGGGAAGGCCATTTGATTGGCTTGTGAGACATAGCTAGGGGCAGAGATCGTAGGTATCGAAGGTGCAACCGTATCTTTAAAGAAAGTAAATGAGGCAGGACCGCCTACATTTCCAGCGCCGTCCCTTTGGGTAAAGCTAATGGTGTAACTGCCATCCGGAAATGCTGTTAGGTCAGTCGTTGTTTGCCAAGATCCTGTGGTGCAAGGGAATTCTTGCGAGTTAAAGAGAACTACTGCACCAACATCGCAAGTTCCAGCCACTGCAAAATTTTTGTAATTTGAAATATTGGCATAACTTCCAGGCCCCGGCTGAGTGAACTTTCCTACTCCGGGTGGTACCGTGTCTTTCAAATAATTTACAACTGTGATCGGCGATTCATTTCCAGCTAGATCGAGAGCTTTGAACTGAAGGCTGATCTGTCCTTCTGGTAAGTTGGATAGAGCAAGTGAAAGTTGGGCATGGGCATCTGGATCGCAAGGAATACTTAAAGTCGCCGCGCCCGATACCTGGATTTCAGAAGAAGTGACATCGCAATTTATCGTAAAGGCAAGAGGGTTGCTAGTACTTGCGTTGAAGACAGAACCGTCCGCAGGTGAAATCACCAGAACTTTAGATGGGGCGATGTCATCATGGACAATTTGTTGAGTGAGGCAAGAACTTTCATTAAGGGCCGCATCTCTGAATTTCACATAAACATGATTGATTGAATTCGTGGACTTTAGATTGAGCGTCTTTGTCGTTGCAAATGGTTCCCAATCACCATCCGTATTGCAGGTTTCATTTTGCGTGATATACATCTCTTTTGCACCGGTACTAGCCAGTTGGAGCTGAACACCTGGAACTTTCGTGTATGCCGCTTGAGAGTTGATGCTAAAAGAATTATTTTCTGGGGGTAAAGTATCAACTTCCAATATCGCAGAGCTAACAGCTTGCGAAGCTTCTTGCCATTTTCCAGTGGTGGCAACTTTTCCGATGGCACAAAAGACAAAGGCTCCATCTTTTTGCGGTGTCAGGGAAACTTTTCCAGGAGGACTTTCTGGAACCATGCTGAAGTCGACATTGTTGCAACTAAGCATCGAAGAAATGGCTGTGATCTTGTAAGAGGAATATCCATTGCCAGATACTGACACAGATTTTTCTGAATAATCATTGGCGGGATTTTGTCCTGGAATGAATTGGTTAAAGACGATTTTGCTTGAGCCATCAAGCTGGCTACGAAGAATAGAAACCTGAGGCACGACATCGGTGCAACCGATGAGGTTCAAGACCGCGATCATCATGATCACAGTATATAACGTGCTGCACTTATTCCCCTTAAGCATGGCTAACTAATCGGATTTTTATGTAGAAAACTAGATACATTGTGAACGATTTGTCGGCGCAATGTGGTCCAACGTAAACCGTGAGATCTCAATATGAAACAGTTTAGTTATTAAGAGGCAATTGCCAGCGCTTTGAACCACATTAAGAGTGCAAAAATAGACCGCTTCTTAACAGTTTTTTAAAACGCTCTTCGTTCTCAAAAATGGTTCGAAGTTCTATTCGACCGGCTCTTTCTTTTTATCTGTTTCGGAAAACTCGACGACATTGACCGTGCGCTCACGCTTGATTTCCTGCAGGCGGGTGTTGATTTGATCAGCCAACTCTTCGAGGTGTTTGAACTCATCACCATTTCGCAATTTCAAAGGCTTAGCAGTTCCTGCTAATGATTCACTAAGGAATCTTTCAAAGGCATAAAGAGGACCAGCGATGCGATGTGAAATCAAGCGACCCACAGCGAATAAAATCGCACAGAAAGCGACGCAAATGATAGTGAACGTAATAACGAACGGCACGAGGAACTTGTTCATCAGGAACAGGTTGTTGCCAACAAGTTCTTGAATCGTCACGCGCAAGTAAGTGTACGAGAAGACCAAGCTGATCAACGTCAAGCTGAGGCCGACCCCCATTAAGACAAAGCAGTATTTTAGTTGGAAAGGCATGTTGACCCAATATTGCTTACGCACATTGTTTTCAGGCCATAGCAATTCGCCTTCACGAATGATGGCGTAAACGATCAATCCGTATCCAACCCATTGGAGGGCATCTGCCAAGTTGAACGCAGGACTGGAAAGGGACGGAGTTCCAACCACAATAAAATCGACAACATAACCCCACAAGATACGATCGGTGACATTGCCGATAATGCCGCCGATTAAAATCGACAATCCAGATCGCAAAGTGAGCGATTTAATGGGCAGCAAATATTGAATCAACGCGTAAGTACAAAGCAGAAATGCGCCGCCTGTTGATAAAGACACAATTCTTAAGACAGAGGGTAAATCTGAAAATAGGCCTAGCATTGCTCCGTGATTGTGATGCAATACAAAATGAAGTGGACCGAAAGATAGAATTTGTTTGAGATCAGCTGCCCATATTTTGGTAACGCGGTCTAAAAGCCAAGTTGCCAAAAGCGGGAGAATCACGATGAGCCATTCGCGTTTTTTCATGTTCTAAAGTCTATCAAGGGCCTGCTTTTCTTGCGAACTGAATTTTTGATCGCTACTATCGTCTAGACAGTGTTTATGAATTGATGAAGGGACTTTTGCCGATGAGATTTTTAATTCTTACGACAGCTTTGATGTGGATGTTAAATGCGCATGCCGGTGTGGATGCTAAGGGCGCAGAGAGTGAGCTGGAGAGCTTGGCGAAGAAGCAAGGGGTCCAGTTGAAGGATCTTTCTATCTATGCCACCACGGGCGAAGGTGAAAGCCTGAAACCAGTGCTCGACGTTAATTCAAAACAGACGATGATTCCAGCCTCTATCAGCAAAGTTGTAACAGCCTCTGCTGTTCTGGCGAATTTCCCTCCAGGTTATAAATTTAAGACCCAACTTCTTTCAAGTGGTGATGTGAAGAATGGTGTTCTAAAGGGCAGCTTGTATCTTAAGGGCGGTGGAGATCCTTCTTTTGTTTCTGAAAACATGTGGTTCTTGGTGAACGCTTTTTTGCGCAATCAAATTAAAAAAGTAGACGGTGATATCGTCGTTGATGATTCACTCTTTGATAAAATGCGTTACGACGTTAGTCGACAAAAGGAACGCGTGGATCGTGCCTACGACGCTCCGGTGGGCGCGATGTCTTTCAATTGGAACTCGGCAAATATCTTCGTGCGCCCTGGGCAGCCTGGCCAAGAAGCAAAGGTGTACTGTGATCCAGAGAACGACTACATCCGTCTGGTTTCAAAAGCTAAAACTACATCTGGTAACGAAAACAAGCTCGTCGCAGACCGCAAAGAGGATTCTAAGTTTGATGGTGACGTGATCCATGTCGGTGGCAGCATTGGCAAAGGATACAAAGAAATCGCGATCTTTAAAAATATCACGCAGCCTGATCTTTGGTCTGGGTATAATTTGAAAGCCTTTTTGGCACAAAGAGGAATTCAAGTAACCGGCGCGATCAAAACAGGTGTCACACCAGAGAAAGCCGATGTTTTAGCTGAATCAGAAAGCAAAGCCATCGAACAGATCTTGGCGGATATGAACAAGTTTTCAAATAACTATGTCGCAGAAATGCTTACGAAAAATCTTGGCAGCTTGCGCAAGTCCAAAGGTGCAACTCTGGCGGATGGTGTAGTTCTTATTAACGAACATTTAAAAAGTCTCGCGCTTCCTGAAGATCAATATCATATTGAAAGTCCATCGGGCCTGACTCGTGAAAACAAGATGTCCTCTTACGCTATGTGGAAAGTTCTTCAGCATCTAAGAAATGACTTCAGAGTTCAGCCAGAGTTTCTCACCTCATTACCAATTGCGGGAATAGATGGGACTCTCAAAAAGAGAATGAATAATTCTGCCGCCGAACGTTGGGTGCGCGCCAAAACGGGATATATCAATAACGTTGTTTCCCTGGCTGGTTATGCGGGACTTGAGGACGGACGAGTTGTGACTTTTAGTTTTGTTTACAATGGGTCTACAGATGAAACAAAGGTCCGGCAATTTTTTGATAAAGTGCTTATCTTCTTAGTAAAATAAGCCGAATTAGATCCATGACGACGGGAGCACGTTCAATGAAACTAATGAGTGTCTCAGTATTAAGCGTTTTCTTGCTAAGCTCTATAACTGCATTCGCGGCGGATGATATTGCTGCGCAAGTAGTTCCGCAAGTTGCTGCTCTTTTAAATGCTTACAGCCGTTTGTGGCGTGCTCCGGATTTTAAAAATCAAAAAGACTTTTTGGGTTATTCAGAGACTGCTTTCGCCGTTCCGAAAGGTATGGAGAAGCAAGTGCAGTTCTGGGTGGATATCTATTCTAAGTATTCTACCTCCCAGGGGGTGATTCATGACATGGACAATGTCGAAACCATTTATGAAGTGGTGGATTTCAAAGACTTAAAAACCGATCGCGAAAAACAAAAGAAAATTGATGCCGCAAAAAAAGAGATCGCCATTCGTTTGAAGATGGATAAAGAAACCGCAGGACGTATGCGTTTTCAGCTGGGTCAAAAAGATCGCATGCAGGCGGCTATTTTCTATTCAGGTCGCTATATTGAAGACATGGAAAAGATTTTCCGTGAAGCCAAAGTTCCAACAGAGTTGACTCGTTTGGCCTTTGTGGAAAGCTCTTTTAATATCATGGCAAGATCGAAAGTAGGAGCGAGTGGTATTTGGCAGATCATGCCTTACACGGCTCGTCCTTATAAAATGATTTCTGCCAGCGTTGATAAGCGCAATCATCCCTTAGAGGCAACTAAACTGGCGGCAAAACTTTTGCGCCAAAACTACTCGATGTTGGAGTCGTGGCCTTTGGCCGTAACGGGTTATAATCACGGCCCCACAGGCGTAAAGAAAATGACGGTTGAATACAAATCAAAAGACTTAGCTCATTTGATTGAAAACGTCGACTCCCGCCGCAGTTTTGGTTTCGCTTCAAGAAATTTCTACGCATGCTTCATGGCAGTCCTAGAAGTTGAAAAAAACGCGAGCGCTTATTTCGGTTCCGTGGTTTGGTCAAAACCTTTGGACGCCCAGGATCTGAAACTTCCAACAGCAGTAAAGTACAAAGACCTAGTAAAGTGGTTTGATGGCGACTTGGAAAAAGCGCAAATCTTCAACCCACACTTAACTGTCTTAGTCACAAAGCGCGGCTACGCAATCCCTAAATACACAGTAGTGTCAGTCCCAAAAGACAAATACAACATAGCCCTGATTTCCCTAGCCCACAGAGATCGTTCGATCGCAGCAGACGACAAAAGAACCCGATAGGTACCTGCTTCCTATTGGTGCGATTCGGAACATAGTCAGTTAAAAAAATGTCAAAACAAAGAGGAGCTCGAAAGAGGCTCCTCTTTTAGTTTTTATTCATCAATATGCGTCTGCTTAACGGCTACTGGCGTCAGAAATATGTACCAAGTTTTATCAATAGGAAGCAGGTACCTTTTCGGCGGTCTAGGCATTCATGAAAGGCCTTGAACTGGAGTTCGTAAGTCTTCAAGCTCAAGAGCTGAGGAGTTCAACATGATTAAATTTTTATTAATTGCGATTTTATTTCTACAAGTTTCCATTTCTTATGCTGCGGATTTAATTTCTTTTACATTTCAGAATGAAGAACTGACGAAGATTATCGAAACTTATTCTAAAGCTTCGGGGCAGAAATTTATTATTGATCCAGGCGTGCGTGGTAAGGCGACGATTTTGATGCCGGAAAAAATCTCAGTGGCAGAGGCCTTTAATCAGTTGTCTTCGGCTTTAGCTGTGAATGGCTTTGCGATTTCTAAAAGAGATGACACCATGGTGGTGATTTCTGCGCGCAATGTGCAAAGAAGCATGGTGGAAATAACTACTGAAGTTCCGGCATTGAAGCCAGAACGCATGGTCACTTGGATATTTTCTCCAAAGTATCTTTCTGTGAGTCAGATCAATCGTGATCTGCGTATTTTACCTTCACGTGATGGCGAGATGAATTTGTTTGTACCTAAAAATCAGCTCATTATTACTGATTGGAGTTCTAACATTCAGCGTATCGCTGAATTGATGAAGAACTTGGATACACCAAATTCAGTGCAAACTCAGAAAATAGTCGATGCGGAAGAAAAGAAAAGCGAATCTCGTCGTGCGATGAAAGCAAAAGAAGCTAAAAGCACGAAAGAATAGGAGAATAGGTACCTGCTTCCCATTGGTGCGATTCGGAACATAGTTAGTTAAAATATGGAAAAATATAAAAAGAGCTCATGAAGCTCTTTTTTTTTGAGGAAACATGTACCAAATCTTACCAATAGGAAGCAGGTACCTTTCCGCCTTTCCGGCATTTCTGGGGTTTTTCTGAAATAAAAAACCCGCTTTATCGGCGGGTTTTTTTGCTCTTAGAATTTAAATTTCATCTTTAGATGAAATCGCCTTTTCCTTGAGGGATGGCTTTGTTGTCTGCTGATGTTCCAAGATCCAAATATTTATAGAACATTTGAGAGATCTCGTTCAATAAAGACGGGTCGTTAATGTAATTCGGATTATCAATTGCCATTGTATTCACAAGGCCGATGAACGCGTTCACCAAAAGATAAGAAACCTTGTCCATATCTTTGCCTGGAATTTGTGGAAGATTATATCTAACAACTTCTTGGAAGAAGCGGATGAAATCAGAAACATATGCAGCTTCCGCGACATAGTACTGAATCGTTGTAAGCTTCGCGCGCAGTTCGTAGTTGCGACGGCAGATCTCGAACGAAAGTTCGATCATAGCCTTCACGCGTTGTTCTGGAGGTAGGGGAGAGATCGCGCGCATTTTCTCTGTCATGATGCGCTTGTCTTCTTCCATCAGATTTTTCACAACAGCCTGAACCACAGACTCTTTATTTCCGAAGAATTGATAGAGAGAGCCAATGCTTACGCCAGCCTCTTTCGCAATTTTGTCGGTTGTAATGGAGTAAAAGCCCTCAGAAACCAAAAGGCGTGAACATGCGTCCAGTATAGTTGCTACTGTTTGACGAGAACGTTCTTGAGTTGGCGCTTTTACAATAATCTTAGTTTTCTTCGCTTTTTCTTTTTCCATAGACTGAATCATGCTGAGTGATTCTCCCTTTCCCGAGGGATACGAGTCCCCTGAGGACAGATTATGTCCCAAGACACATGTACGCAAGTCTGGATTTTTACAAATCTGTAATGTTCATTACAGCTAGGCCAAAGTCTACTTCAACTCCTGGCTGCAGTAAACTTCAGCTCGTTGAGCATTCGCCGGGTAACTCATGCCCTTAGCGAAAACGCGGCATTGTTTAGGGCTGAGACTCTTATTATAGCGACGAAGACATTCCCAACGCGCCTCGTCTCCCGAATCGGGGAATTCCATGGCTTTAGTGACCGTGAGGCACTCTTTAGCAGTGAGTTGTTGGCGAAGATCATAAAGACAAACCATGCGGGCATCTTCCGCATTCGTCGAATATTCCAAAGAGTTTGCGATGTTCAAACACTGAGAAACATTGATCTCAGATTTCTTTTGCTTCAAACAAGTCAGGCGCATGTTATCGCGCTGATCTCGCGCAAGCTTTGCGCCTTTAGGTACGGAGCAAAGGGCTGTTGCAGCGGAACCCTGGGCAGAGGCGTTCATAACTGTCATCATCGTTAAAATCATCAATATTAAACTCAACCAACGTGTTTGCATCGATTCCCCAATGTGCAAAGAAAAAGCCCTGCAAAAGTACCCTAATTTCAATTTGAGACCAAGCTCGCTGTCGACCTTTTTGACAAAGAACAAATTGCGGGGGACCCCATCTAACAAGCTGGAGGTACAAACTTACTTTTGGGGCCTTGCTTTTCTTTTTGCGGCTTCATTGCTTCCTAAAAGAAAGTCTGTACCTTATCTCGATCCATCATCTCTAAAAACAAACGGCTCCTTGAACAAAACAAATTGCCTCCCAAAGAGCATTTGCTCCCGTTCCGACTTTGCATCGCATTTGTCAGGATTTCGTTCGCAGCTATTCAGTTCTGCGTACGGACACCGAAAGTATCGCCACTCACATTTTAGCAACTAGGAGAACAACAATGATCACATCGAAGATTCAACAATTATTTTTGGGAGCACTTGCAGTTGCATCGCTTGCAGCTTGTTCGCAAAACGGTGCGCAAATTATTAAGGGCGCGGAATTAAAAGCAGAGGTTCAACAAGGCGACATCTATGTTGATCTCACAACGCATTTAGATTCAAACAACGTACAAATTCTAGCAGTGCAACTACCGATCTATAACCCTGAAAACCCGCTAGAGCAATTGGGCTTGGTTTCTATCGCAACACCATCACAAGGCGTGACAGATATCTCTTTGGCTTTGAATCTTTCAAAGGTCACAAAGCTTCAATCGTTGACCGTTGAAAAAGGTCTTCCAAACGGAACAGCTTTCCCAGTGTGGGGAGTGAATGCAAACAACTGGTATTCATTGCCATTGAACAATAGCAAAACTTCAAAACTCTATGTGAACATCGAAGGTACTTTGCAAAAAGCAGTCGTAGGTTACGCATTGGTGTCTGACAGCTTGAGTGCTGGAGTGACTGCGAATATCTTCGCACCGTTCACAGCAGAAGGTGTAACTGGTTATGGCGGTATCTTTAGCGGTGTAAAGCCTGGAACAAGTGGTGTGGCTGTGTTTGCGGATGTTAGCAGCGTTTTGAAAGCGGTAAATCCTACGTTGGCAAAAACTTCTCAGTCGGTTTATTTCTTGGATCGCACATCAGAGGCTCGTCAAAAGCCAGTGTTCAAACGTTTGATCGATTTGAATCTTAACAGAGCAAAAATCAAAATTAAGTAATCGTGAAGGCCTGTGCGCTGTTACCAGCGTATAGGTTCTGGTTCGATCTCTACGCCAAAGCGAGCTTTGACATCATCGCAGACTTTGGCGGCGAGTTTCCACACATCATCAGCGGATGCTCCACCATGATTGACTAAGACCAAGGCTTGCTTTTCAAACATGCCTACAGGGCCTAGTTTTTGTCCCTTCCATCCAGTCTGATCAATCAACCAGCCCGCAGCTAATTTAAATTTTCCTGCGCCAGCCGGAAAGCTGACAAGTTGAGGATATTTTTTTAGTAAGTCATCCTTCTGAGTCGCTGACACGATGGGATTTTTAAAAAAACTTCCTGCGTTGCCGATCACTTTGGGATCTGGAAGTTTGCTCGTGCGAATAGCAATGACGGCCTTGGAAATATCCACGGGATTTTCTTGAAGACCCTGGCGTTCTAATTCTTTGCGAATATCACCATAGTCCAAATTCAATTTTACTTTTTTCGGCAGACGGAATGTCACATCCCAGATTAAGTATTTTCCAGCACCATCTTGCTTAAAGAAACTGTCGCGATAAGAAAAACAACAGTCATCGTTAGAGAAAGTTTTGAGCTCGCCGGTTTTTAGATCCACAGCAGTGACTTCCCAAAGAGTGTCTTTCACCTCAACGCCGTAAGCTCCGATATTTTGAATCGGTGCTGCGCCCACGGTGCCGGGAATCAACGACAAGTTTTCCAAGCCATGGTAACCGTGCTGCAAAGTCCATTGAACGAAGTCATTCCAGTTTTCACCGGCCTGGGCTTTGACGAACCAATAGTCAGCTTCTTCGTGGGTCAGCTCGCGGCCGACGTTGGAAACTTTGATCACAAGACCTGACACTACAGAAGGCAGCACTAAATTGCTTCCTCCGCCTAGGATGTTCCATTTTTCATTTTTTAAACCGGGATTTTGAAGCAAGGCATGAAGATAAATGATGGTATGTAACTCTGTGTAAAGGCCCGCCAGAGAACGAAGTCCCAAGGTATTATATGTACTCAAATCAACTTGTGGATGGATCTGCATGGATCGAAAGCATATTAGAAACCGAGGGCTTTGGCCATCATTCTTTCAAGCACTTCGTCTTTGTTAATGAAGCAAATGCCAAGTCCCATGCCTTCAGCCCAAACAACTTCGGCAGATACATTGTGAGTTTTTTTGAGGCTGTCTAACTGCACTGTTAGATTCAGGAGGTCGCCTTTTTGAGGAACATAGTCCCCATGAGAAACCTCCAGAAAGGCTCCCGTTTCGGAAAGATTGCGGAGGTGAGCTCCGAGCACTCCGATGTGGCCGTAGACCTCGATAAAGGCCTTTTCTTTCGTTTCAAATCTCTTGGCGATGTTTTCGGTCATTTAAAACTCCGGGCTACACTTCTATTCTCGGAAGAAATATCGCGTTCTCTGAGTTAAAAATCACTGGATCTCAAATTGAGACTGAATTCTGGACCTATTTTTTGAGGTAAGTCAGAAATGAAAAAGGAATAGGCGTTTCTACATCACGACGCTCAGTCAGTTTGAAAACTTTTTCGTCGATTTGCGGGTAATAAGTGTCCCCTTGAAACTGACGATGAACAAGTGTGAGGTAAATCTTATCCGTTAAATTCTTCTCGAGAGCTTGTTTATAAATCTCGCCGCCACCAATAATGAAAACTTCATCTCCCCATTGAGCGGTCAATGGGTTCGCGTGGGCCACGGCTTCTTCAAGACTTGCTACAAAGATCACCGGACTTTTTTCGGTGGATTCAAATTTCTGTTTCGCAGGGTCGCGGGTGATGACGATGTGGTAGCGGTTGGGTAAGGCTTTGCCTTTGAAAGACTCAAACGTTTTTCGGCCCATGATCATGATGTGCCCTTTGGTTGTTTCTTTGAAGAACTTCATGTCTTCGGCTAAATTCCAAGGCGGGATATCACCTTGGGCACCAATCACGCGATTTTCAGAGCAAGCCACAACGTGGGTTAAAATCATACTGCCACCGGAGCCTTGATCGCTGGATGCGGATCATAGCCTACGATTTCAATGTCTTCGTATGTGAAATCGAAAAGGTCTTTTTTCGCCGGATTCAATTTCAGTTGTGGAAGAGGGCGGAAATCGCGAGTGAGTTGTAACTGTGCTTGTTCCAAGTGATTTGAATACAAGTGGGCATCACCCAATGTGTGAACAAAGTCGCCCACTTCAAGATCGCAGACTTGTGCAATCATATGGGTCAACAAAGCATAGCTCGCAATATTGAAGGGAACACCCAGGAAGATATCCGCGCTTCTTTGATAAAGCTGGCAAGATAGTTTTCCGTTGGCTACGTAAAATTGGAAGAAGGCATGGCATGGAGGCAAAGCCATCTTATCAACATCGCCCGGATTGAAAGCAATCACCAGTAGACGACGTGAATCTGGATTCTTTTTAATTTGATTCACGACGTTCGTGATTTGATCAATGGTGCGACCATCAGCAGTTTCCCAAGAGCGCCATTGTTTTCCATAAACCGGCCCGAGGTTACCGTTCTCATCAGCCCACTCGTCCCATATGGAAACTTTATTGTCTTTCAAATACTGAATATTTGTTTCGCCTTTTAGGAACCACAAAAGCTCATGGAAGATCGAACGCGTGTGCAGTTTCTTTGTCGTCAGAAGAGGAAAACCTTCTTGAAGGTTGTAACGCATTTGATAGCCAAAAACAGAGATCGTCCCTGTGCCAGTGCGATCTTCCTTTTTGGTTCCGTTCTCTAAAACAAATTTAATCAAATCGTGATACTGCTTCATCGAAGCTCCTGTCTGCGCGGTATGTACGCGGCACTGAACGCCTTTTCCTATTTTATTTGGTCGGCTTTTTTTGTCTATTCGAAAAATAGTCCCAGATGAATTTACCGCAGGGACCCAATTCTTTTGCAGAGTGGCGAGCGATGCAGAGAGTCCCTGAGCGGGTCTTTGCCTCGAGCGGCACGAGGGATTTTTGCTTGATTTCTTCCTGAACCATTGGCTCTGGCATAAATCCCCAGCCCAATCCTGCCTGTAGGAGGCTTTTCTTGGTCATGAAATCTTGAACGCTAATCACTTTGTGAGGATTTAAGATGCCCTGAGAGCGGTTGGAGCTTCGCACGGTGCTAGCCAAAATAATCTGTGAGTGTTTACCAAGCTGCTCGTCCGTGACCTTTTTCAATTTACCCAGAGGATGTATGGCTGAGCAAACCAGAGACATTTGCACTTTAAAAAGTTCTTTGGAAATCAAAAGACCTTTTTCATTGAAGATCGTTCCGAGAGCTATGTCAGCGTGGTCCTCCAACAATTGTTCGTCGTTACTGAGGACGTCGTTGATGATTTTGATTTCCGTCTGCGGAAATTTTTGAGTGAACTCCTTGAGCATTGCTATGAGTTTGGGGAGGGGCCATAGCACGCTCACGGCGAGACGGATTTCCGGTTCGTATCCTCGTTTTAAAAATTCTGCGGTTTCCTTTATTTCATCGAAATGAAAAATCAGATCGTCGGTCTTCTTCAGGAAGGCACGCCCTTGGGGTGTGAGCTCGGGGCGATACTGATCGCGGTTGAAGATTTTAAAACCCAACTCGTCCTCTAAAGTTCGCATGGCATAGCTGACTGCACTCTGCGCACGATGCAACTCCTGGGAGGCTGCTCGGAAGCTTCCAGATTTTACGATCGTTTGAAGGACTTGCAGTTGATCTAATGTCATCGGCTTAAACTATATCATAAAATTAGATCATGTTAATCAATTTATTATAATTTTTTTAGATCATTATAAAAGCTATCATTGAGTGGTCTTGGATTCACATTTAATAAGGAGTAAACCTCTATGAAAAAAGCAGCAGTTGCCGCACGTTTGATTTTCGGTTTTTTGTGGGTGGTATTTGGTTTGAATTTCTTCTTCCATTTTCTTCCTCAACCGCCTCCACCAGAAGCGGGTCTTAAATTTTTGAGCGGTTTGATGGCAGCTCCATACTTCTTTGTGCTTTTGAAAGTGACAGAGATAGCTGTGGGCGTGATGTTGCTAGCTAACATCGCCGTACCTTTGGCCCTGGTTTTGATCTCACCGATTGTGATTCAAATTCTTTTGTATCACACGGTCCTTGATCCATCCGGTGCGCCGATTGCCTTGCTGATAACAGTTTTGAATTTGTTCCTCGGCATCGCTTACTGGCAGAACTTTAAACCTCTGTTTAAAAAGGTTTAAACTAGGAACGAGCAGATTTACTGAACGAGAAGGAGGACTTTATGATGTTGCATCGAGCATCCAATGAGCGCGGCTTCGGGGAGTTCGGTGGCTGGTTAAAGTCCTTCCATACATTTTCGTTCAGTGACTATTACGATCCAAAGTTTATGGGTTTCCGCGATCTTCGTGTGATCAATCAAGATTGGATCGCAGGGGACGCGGGTTTCCCTGCCCATCCACACAAAGACATGGAAATCATCACCTATGTTTTAAGTGGCGCTGTTGAGCATCGCGACAGCATGGGAAATGTCGGGCAAATCAAAGCTGGTGAGATCCAAGTGATGCATGCGGGAACAGGCATTCGCCACGCCGAAAACAACGCTTCAAAAACCGACGACCTTCAGCTTTTCCAAATTTGGATTCAACCAGACACCGTCGGAGTCAAGCCGGGTTACACTCAGGAATCCTTCCGTCGTGAAGAAAAACTGAATTTCCTGTGCTTGCTAGTTTCTAAAGATGGCCGTGACGACAGTCAAAAAATTCATCAAGACGTCGACTTATATGCATCAATTCTGGAAGAAGGAAAGTCTTTGGAGTTTAAGCTTCGTCCCGAGCGCGCCGTCTGGGTGCAACTCGCCGACGGAGAACTCGAAGTGAACGGCAAGCGTCTCCAACCAGGAGATGGCCTAGCCATCGAAGACGAAAGCTCAATCAAAATCAAAGCCCACAAAGAAACCGAATTCCTTCTCTTCGACCTTCGCTAGGTACCTGCTTCCCTTTGGTTTAAAAAAGTACATAGGTTCATCGGTTTTGGTTAAGAAAGCGAATTTAAATAAATAAAAAGGGAGCACGCAAGCTCCCTTTTTATTTAGATTTTTACTTAGCATGTACCAATTCTACCCAATAGGAAGCAGGTACCTTTAAGGTGTTATTTCTTGTAAGGCATTTCGCCGAGGTAGTCTTTTTTACCGATGTCTACGCCGTTGTGGCGGAGGATTGAGTAAGCTGTTGTTACATGGAAATACAAATTTGGAAGGGCGTGTTGAGTTGTGAACTCAAAGCCAGTCAAATATTTACCTTCCCAGCGTGGCTGAGAGATATGTTTTTCTGCGGCACCATTGAAGTCCGCAGCTGTGAATGTGTTTAAGTAAGCGATTGTTTCTGCGATGCGAGTTCTTAGTTCTGGCAAAGTCGTCTCTGTGTCTTCGTGCTTTGGAGCGTCTTTGCCGCTAAGGCGGTGCGCTGCCAATTTCGCGGTGTCGCAGGCAATTTGGATTTGGCGAATAAGGTTAAATTGATCCGGAGCCAAGCGAGAGTTCAAAAGGACTTCAGGCGCAAACTTTTTTGTCTCTGAATAGGCAGCGGCCTTATCGAGGATGTGATTGAGATTATTCAACATTTTCTTGAATTGTGGGATTGTGATTTCGTAAATCATGGATTCCTCCGGCTTGTCTGGTTTAAACCCCAGCCTTGCTGGAGTAAGGTTTGTGTAAGTATTAGCCCGAAATTCTTAGATGTATAGGGTCTAAAGTAGGAAGTTTGGACATGATTTGTCATAGTCCTTTGATACCGAGGCCCTTTGTGTTAACTAGAAGGCCTGATTGTATTTATATAAACCTACTCTGGCTTTGCCAGAGCGTGACCAGAGGATTGCCATGAAATCAGTAACTGAATTTCCTACTTTTACATTGAACAAAGGTCTTGCTGCTAAGGCGGCTCTAACTACTGAAGGTAAAAACGCTGAAGAAATCTCAGCAAGCCTTGGTGAAACTTTCAAATTCGAAGGCGACAAACTTAAGCATTTCGTAAACGCACTCGAAGTTGCTGGTCAAAACAAAGACACTCTTAAACGTGTTGTTGTTATGAGCTTGAACGAAGGCGAAAAAGCCCCTGCAAAAGCAGTTCAAGTTGAAGAGTTCCATTACGTACCAGAATTCCTTATCACTGCAAAACCAGTTGTTGCTGAAAAAGCTGACGGCAAAGGTGGCAAAGGTAAAGGTCGTGGCCAAGGCGGTCGCGGTGCTGGCGATAAAAAAGGTGGATCTCCTTGGGGCATGTCTCCTGAAGAACTTGCTGCTAAAAAAGGTAAAGGCGCTGCGACTGCAAAAGCGTAGTTTGCTTTTCTAAATTAAGAAATCCGAAAGCCTCAGAGCAAAACTCTGGGGTTTTTTTGTATTCTTGCTCCCTGGTTTGACTTAACTTCTTGGCGAATTCAGAAATGAAGAGGCCCAAGGAGGGAGCTATGAGATTTCTTTTCGTAAGCATCTTGTTGTTTCAACTTTTTGTCTTTGAACTGGCAATTGCCAATCCTTATTCCAGCGAACATTTGCGCAGCTACAATGTGAATCCTCAAGCGGTTACAGTGTCGGGAGTTTCCTCTGGCGCATTCATGGCGGTACAAATGCAAGTCGCCTTTTCGCAAAATATCGCAGGAACTGCCAGCGTAGCTGGAGGCATCTTCTGGTGCGCAGAGGGAAATTCCCAAAGAGCGCAGAATGAATGCATGAGAAATCCGAAAAGTTTGAATGTAGCGAATTACGTGAAGAAAGCACAGGAGTTAGCAAGTCAGGGAAAAATTGATCCACTAGCAAATTTGACTTCAAAAAAAATCTATATCTTCGCGAGCCCGAAGGATTCAGTTGTAAATCCAGTTAGCAGTGACAAGTTGAATGACTTTTTCAAAACATTTCTGTCAACAAAAAATATCAAACGAGTTCAGAAACCCGAATCAGCCCATGGTTTCTTGACGGTGGATCAAGGTGGTCCCTGCAATCTGGCGATCATGCCTTATATTTTAAAATGCAATTTTGATATGGCAGGGGATATTTTGCGAAGTCTCTATGGAGCATTGAATCCTAAGGGAACTGCGAACCCGTCACACCTTCATATATTGGTGCAAGATGAATTCGGCGACGCTGAATCCGTTTTGTTCAAGCAGGGTTGGGTCTATGTTCCAGCATCCTGTGAAAGAAATGAAAACTGCCGACTGCATGTGGCTTTCCACGGCTGTCAGATGAATCCTGATTTTATTCAGAATAAATTCGCGACTTTGACGGGATTCAATGAATGGGCTGAAACAAATAATATTATCGTCTTTTATCCTCAAGCCGCGAAGAGACTTCCGGACAATCCCTATGCTTGCTGGGACTGGTATGGTTACACCGGGGGTGACTACGTAAATCAGTCTGGACCTCAAATGGCAGCAGTCATGAAAATGATCCAACGGATCATGGCGCAATAGAGGAAGTTTTCCTAGACGTAGTTACTGAAAATAGTAACGGAGCCAAGTTTAGAAGAAGGTCTGCGTTGATAATGTTAGGATTGAAGTTATCTGTTTAACTTAAAAATCTTAATTAAGGCCGTTATGAAATATCTTGTTCTTGTTTTACTTAGTTTTGGTGTGAACGCCCATGCGGATATGATTGGCTACGGTGATAAGGACTGTAAAACAGTCACTGAAAAACGCGCTCTTCTTTATAATAAAGAAATCTGTGCCCTGGAAATTAGCTGCAACCATTTTCCGTTGAACAATCCAGATGGTGGAACAACAGTAAAGCAGAGCGTATATTGCCGCCCTGACTCAGCGAACTTTTGCCTTGCGGCAGAGGCATGTCTGGCGGATAAATCTATTTCCAGTGCTGAGATTCCGATGATCATTCCAAAATATGGTGGCGACAATGTGGCTCCGGTAAGAAGCACTGGTGCTGATAGCACGGGGAACACATGCCCCTGTGGCCCTGATAAATCAAAGCGCACTGATGGCAGCAAACGTGCAGAGCCAGCGAAATCAAGCACCGATAGCGGAGCCGCAACTAAGCGCACCGAAAGTACTTCCGGCAGAGGAGTGAACTAATGAAATCTCTTCTAACAATTTTTGTGACTTTGCTATTCGGAGCGACAGCTTTTGCAGTGAGCGCAGACACCGTAGCTGTGACTGGGAAAATTATCTCGCTGGAAAAAACCACGCTGACTTTAAAAGTTGAAGACAGCAAAGTGCAAGTTCCGAAAAAATATCTAAGCAATAAACACGCAGTCGGCGAAGTAGTAACGGTTGCGATTCCAAAGAACGAGTTCAACCAACTCGTTGTGAGCAAAACTAAAAAGTAATCTCAATCTCGAAATCTTGTGAAACAATGGCAAAAGGTACCTGCTTCCTATTGGTTTAAAAAAGTACATGAACTAAATAGGATGCTTCAAAAACTGACTTCAAAATTGGAAATAAAAAAAGGGAGCTTTAGAAGCTCCCTTTTTTTGTCTGAAAATTTACGAACTATGTACCAAATCGCACCAATAGGAAGCAGGTACCTATTGGAAGTTTTGGACTTGGGCGATGTATGGAAGGTTGCGGTAGTAGCCTTGGTAGTCTAGGCCGTAGCCGACTACGAAGTCATTTGGGATTTTGAAGCCGACGTGATCTAGTTGGCATTCAACTTTGAGTGCATCTGGTTTTTCAAGCAATGCGATTGTTGTAAGGCTTTTTGGTTTGCGAGAAAGGATTGCGCCTTTCAAGTAGTTCATTGTCAAACCAGTGTCTACGATGTCTTCAACTAGGATGACATGAACGCCTTCAACGGGGCTGGAAAGATCCAAAGTTACTTTCACTTCGCCTGAAGAAGATGTGCCGCCGTTGTAGCTTGAAACTCCGAAGAATTCGCAAGTGATGTCAGTTTCCATGTTGCGGATCAAATCAGAGTAGAACATGAAAGAGCCTTTAAGTACGCAAACCGCGACTACTTTTTCGCCCTTGAATTTTTTTGTTAGAGTTGCGCCGAGCTCTTTAACTTTAGCTTGGAGCTTTTCTTCAGTGATGTAGGGTTTTAGAGTCAAGTTTGTCATTGTGAAGGCCTTTCTTACACGAACGAGTTATTCATGATTTCACCGAAGCCACCGCCACCGGGAACGATATACTGCTTATCATTTAAGCCGTGTTCTTGATCCCAATATTGGCCTGGAGTTGCATCTAAAACTGCCTGAGGACTAAGCCCGCGGTCAAGTCTTAAGGCATAGATTACGACCTCTGGATGAGCCCTGAGAACATTCTTCAGGTACTCTGGCGTCACAATCAAATTAAGGCAGATAAACTTCTTAGCTGGTCCCTCAATATGCTGCTTATAATGCTCTATCGCAGTCACCATCGTGTTTCCAGTGGCTCCCATTGGATCCGGGAAGATCACATGGGCCCCTTTAACGTCGCCCCCGATCTTCATACCGCCTAAGTTGGCGCCGGTGACGTGATCTTTGCTGTCTGTCATTCGTGCGGCAAAGATATGATCCTGACGAATATTTTGGGGAGGCAGAGCGAAATGCAGAAAGTTATAACAAATATGGCTCGGATAAGTTCCTGCTCGGGCCAAATTGACGCTGACTGCTTTTTGTTGTGAGGAAAGACGTTGTCCCTTGAGTAATTGCTCGGGGTGAAACTCTGTCATGCGTGTGATTTGCGAGAATTGTTCTTGGTCGAACTCATTGTTCATCGTCAACGAGATTAAATGAGTATAAAGAACTTCGACGATGCGATTGATTTCGGGTTGAACACAATCGGGGTGACAAGCTTTGGCTAAAAGACCGTTCAGAAAAGGGCTGTCGATAATATGCACTTGGGGCCCGTAGTGGTGCACCAACTCTTGCTGAAATTTTGGCATGTGAAATCCTAGTTGTGTCTAGTTGCTTTTTGCGAACTCGATGAAGATCACAAAATCGCTGTCGCCCGCTCTGAAACGCGGGGAGTGCAAGATTTTATAAATATCAATTGCCATCAGTTCGTCGTCGTTTTCAAGATTGGATTGAGTGGGCATCACGCCTGAAATGAAGAAGCCTGTGCCTGTGCCGATTTCAAAAATAGCCGGGAAAGACTTTCTTTGAATTTCAAAGCCACCGCCACCAGTTGAGGAGTTCGGCTCGCGCCATGTTCTTTGAATCTCTAAGTTTCCGCGAAGATTGTTGGAGTCCATGTCGTTCAATTCAAAAAATGTTGTCAGGCCGATTTCCACAGCAGGATTGCGACGATCTTTAAGGCCATAAAACCATTGCAAGGTTTTAGAAGAATCCAAAGCGCGATCTTCTTTGTGAAGTATTTTAATGTTAGAAGCAGAAAGACGCTTTTCAATGTTGGGAATAATTCCGGCCGTGTAGTCTTTGAAGCTCATGAATTGACCAGTGTTCTGACTGGCTTCGAAGATTCCATTCAAAGCTCCACGGTCGACTTCCGCATAATAAACAATCAGGTGAGAGCCAGAAGCTTTTGCAAGGCCGCGACCGTCTTTGTTATCTTTGCTGCTCGGATCTTTGGTCGCCGCGAGTGCAGCTTTTGCACCAGGCACTTCGCTGGAAGCTGATTCCGTTTGCTGTGAGGCAAACTCTTCGGCGTTGGACGCTGGGGCGTGGTCGCCATGATTGTCAGCGCTAATTTCTGGAGGCGGAGGTGGTGGTGGATTCAGTTCAGAAGAGTTGATCTGCACCGAGGATTTTAAATAGGTCACACGTTGTTGAAGATTGTCTTGGCCTTTTTGATAAAGATAAATGCCCAAGCCACTTGCAATGACCAACAACAAACTCAATTGAATCAAAGGATTGCCAAAGATTTTTTTGAAAAGCGGAACCTCAGGCGGTTTGAAGCTTTCCATATCGACGCCACATTGAGCGCAGTATTTATCTATGGGTTGTTGAAAGCCACAACGTGGGCATTTAATTAGCATCGATATTCAAGTCCTTTTAAATATTCGAAGAAGCCTTATATATAGAGTAGGTTAAAGCAACTTGACGCTCAATAGAATTATTCATACCTTGAAAGTCTTACTCCAGCAGCGCTCTGGCGAAGCCGGAATGTAGGCCGCAACTTCAGCGACTGTTATCGAATGAAAGCTCGTGCATGAAAAAATATAAGCCTAAATCCGGTGAGAAAATTGAAATTCGCGAAGAAATAATCCCGCCAAAGGTCGAGCTTCCTGTTGAGTTTTCCAAAGAACATTACCCAGTGATGCTTCAAGAGGTGTTGGCAGCGTTTTATCCTTATCGCACTCAAGCGGATGTAAAATATTTTGATGGTACTTTCGGAAGGGGTGGTCACTACATGGCGGTGAAGCACACCGTTCCCCAGATGAAAGCCGTTGTCATGGACCAAGATCTAGCTGCAATCAATTACGCGAAAACTCGCTTCCAGACAGAAGTCGAGAAAGGTGATCTTCAGGTAATCCATGGAAATTTCTCGAAATTTTCAGAACATAATCTAAATAACTTTGATATGATGCTCTTAGATCTAGGAGTCAGCTCACCGCAGTTAGACCAGGCCGACCGAGGCTTTAGTTTTTACCACGATGGGCCCCTGGATATGCGAATGAATCAGCAGCAAGGATTGACAGCTGAGGTGCTTGTGAATACGGCAACAGAGGACGATCTCATTCGGATCTTCAAAGAGTATGGCGAAGTCTATCGCCCTTCTCGTGTTGTGCGTGCGATCGTGAACGATCGTAAAACAAAGGCATTCCAGTCGACGAATCAACTTGCAGGTTTGATTGAGCGCGTGGATGGTTGGCAAGTAAAAGGCCATCATCCTGCAACAAAATACTTTATGGCTTTGCGTTTAGCAGTGAACTCAGAGCTTGAAGTGGTGGGTGAAGCATTGCCAGCGATGATGAAGGCTTTAAAGCCGGGTGGTCGTTTGGCTGTTATCACTTTCCATTCGTTAGAAGATCGAATTGTGAAAAATATCTTCCGAGATGCAGAAGCGCTTGGCAGACCGGTGTACAAAAAAGTAGTCGTACCATCTCAGGAAGAGTTGGACATGAACTCTCGCTCGCGATCCGCGAAGCTGAGAGTCTTCGAGAGGAGTGCTCAGGATGAGCTCAGAGAACTTTAGACAGCTAAAACCTTTCTTTAGTATTTTACTTATCATTTCAACTTTGTTCGCCATCGTCTTTTTGCAGATGGAAGAACGTCGCATGGGTTACAGCGTTTTGAAGCTGACCCGTGAACACAAAAAAGTGTCTGAAGAAAAAAGAGTGAAGGAAATCGCTTTGGCGAAAATCACTCGCCCGCAATTGCTGGATCACATGGCTCAGCAAAAGTTCACGCTTAAAAAAATTCAAGCCAACCAAATCATTCACTTGAGTGGTGTTGTGGAAGCTCCTGTTAATAAAGTGGCGAAAAAGGATCTTTAGTTGAAATCACGTATAGTCTTCATCTTTGTTGGTATCGTTGCTCTGTGGTCGATGTTGATTATGCGCGCTGCTTATTTGCAGTTCTTACCCAACGATCGTTTGAATGCTCTTCAGAATCGTCAGTTCCAAACGAAAGTGACTTTGCAAGCTCGTCGCGGCGCCATTGTTGATCGCAATGGTCGTGATCTGGCTATGTCGGCAACGGCTTATTCTTTATATGCTGATCCTAAGCTTTTGGAAAACCGCAAAACAGTGGCGAAGAAGATTGCCAAGGTCTTGAATCAAAGTCCGGAAGCAGTTTTCGCAAAGATCAAAGATGGATCTCGTCGTTTCGTGTGGATTCAGCGCATGATCGAGCAAGATAAGGCAGACGAAATTAAATCTTGGGATCTGCGAGGTCTTTCTTTTGTAGAAGAATGGCGTCGTGTTTATCCTAATGAAACTTTGCTTGCGCAGACTTTGGGTTTCTTGGGCATTGAAGGTCAAGGTCTTGAGGGCTTAGAACTGGGCTATGACCAAGCACTTCGCGGCAATCAGAAAAAAGTCATGGTCAAACGCGATGCCCGTGGCAGACCTTTGATCAACGACGGTTTGATGTTCACCGAGAATCCAGATGGAAATGAACTTCGTCTAACAGTGGACTCCGACCTTCAGTATACTTTAGAGAGCGAATTGCAAAACGTCGTTTCGACTTTCGAAGCAGATCACGCTGTAGGCGTGGTGCTGGATGCGAAGACTTCTGCAATCTTGGCTCTTTCTTCTGCTCCATCCTTTGATGTGAATAAAGCCATGACGACGGCACAAAATTATCGTCGTAATAAAGTGATCACTGACAGCTTTGAACCGGGCTCTACGATGAAGACCTTGGTGATCGCCTCGGCTTTAAGAAATGGCACGATTCAACCCAACACAAAGTTCTTCTGTGAAAACGGAAGCTTCAAAGTGGGTGACAAAATTATCCGCGAAGCTGAAGCGAAAGAAAAATTCGGCGATCTAACAGTGGCGGAAATTCTTGCAGTGTCTTCAAATATCGGAACCACGAAGATTTCTTTCAAAATGGGTGCAGATCATCTTCGCCAAGGACTTCTTGATTTCGGTCTTGGGCAAAAAATCGGCGTGGACTTCCCCGGTGAAGCTCGCGGTATGGTGCAAGCCCTTCCATGGCGCCCGCATTTACTAAGTAATATTTCTTTCGGTCATGGAATTTCAGTGACGCCTTTGCAGATGGCCAATGCTTATGCGGCAATTGCTAACGGTGGTGTTTTGAATACTCCGTTCATGGTGCAATCGGTGCGTGATTCTGAAACAGGTGAGTTGACAGAAACAAAAGTAAAACCGATCCGCAGAGTTTTAACTGCAGAGCAAGCCGCACAGATGCGTGCGATGCTTTTGGGTGTAACGACTTTGCCAATTGGTAGCGGTAAGAATGCCCGCGTCGATGGATTCATGGTTGCGGGTAAAACGGGAACAGCACAAAAAGTTAATCCGAATGGACGTGGTTACTTGCGTGGTGCCTATGTATCTAGCTTTGCGGGTTTCATCCCAGCTAATGATCCCAAGTTTGTGATCTATGTTGCGGTGGATTCTCCACGTAAAGCTTATTATGGAGCAACAGTGGCAGCGCCTTTGTTCTCTCGTGTGGCTTCTTATGCCGTTCGTAAAGAAGGAATTGCTCCTTTGATGTTGGGCGATGAAAGAACCGTAAATCCAAGTACCAAAAGAGCCATCGCGGCTGCAAACAAAGCTGCTAAAATCGAAGCGGCTGCTGCGGCTAAAGTTATCGTTGCTAAGCCTATCATCACGGCTCAAGAACTTGACCAAGTCACGGCGACTAAGACCGGGGAAAGCGTTCCTAACTTAATGAATCTTTCGACACGCGAAGTTCTTCGCAGAGTCAGTGGTCAGGACATTAAGGTGAAGTTTGTGGGGCAGGGTTTGGTTTCTGAAGTGGTCCCTTCAGTGGGGGCTCCTGTTCCTGAGGACAAGAATATTACGGTTATACTTCGTTAGTTCCTGCTGGGTTGGTTTACAACCCGGTTCTGGTCATACTCTGCTTCGCCGGTCTGGCTTACACTCCGGCTTCTCCGGAGTAGGCTCCAGTAAGATTTACTGTACAAAATTCTGACAGGCTCTGTTTTCCGAGGGGTGTGCTATATTGCCGCATCCTAAACGGAGGAGCTTTCAATGAAATCAATTCTTGGTCTTCTTGTTGCCTGTGTGACTTTCGTTTCTTTTCAATCCTATGCGGGAATTTATGATGCCGCTGCGGCTCCAAATCAATATTCGGTTCCTGGTGCGATGATCACTGAATACGAAGATCTGGTGATGATCACGATTGATGGTTACAACACGGACTCGGTTCAACAACTTCATGAGATTATTGCGATGGGTTTGAAACTTCCTAATACCTACGGAAAAAACTTCGATGCTCTTTATGATGTTTTGACGGACCCAGGCTTAGTTTCAAAACAGATCGACCTCACTGTTTTCGGTGGCGAAGCTTTGAAACAAAAAATTGGATCTAAAAATATTAAGAAACTTTTGAAAGTTATGAATGACGCTCAAGAAGCGGATCCAATGCATGTCAGTACAATGTACTGGCAATAGAAAATAGAAAATTGATAATAGAAAAATAGAGAGACGAAAGAAAAGCCATCGTAAGATGACTTTTCTATTTTTAACCTAGATCGTTGATGTACTGACCGATTTTTGTGACGACCAGTTGTGGAATTTCGTGACCACCACGGAAGCCGGTCAGTGAACCCTTCATGCCATTCTGACTTAAGAGGGTTTCTAACTTTTGGGCTTGTTTAAATCCTAACACTTGATCAGATTCACCATGGCTTTGGAAGAACTTCTGACCAGCGCGAGTTGGAATCAACTCTTTCCATTTATCTTGGCAAACCAAAGTTCCTGACATGATGACAAGACCTTTTGGAGTTTCTGGCGCACGCAAGTAAAGTTCTGTGGCCAACATCGCACCTTGGCTGAAGCCTCCCAAGATGATTTGATCCCAAGGTACCTTGAGCTGACGGATCATTTCCATTGCAAGATCGCGAGCTTTCTCAAAACCCTTCGGCGTATCATTGCTGAAATCGCGATGGGTTCCTGATTCCATTGCGCGTTGAATTTCCATCATATCGATGTTCCACCAAGCGCGACCTGTCCAGCCTGGTCCAATGGGGACTTCAAGAGGTCCATTTGGGAAAAGCCAGTTGTAGGTTTTTTTAGTTGGAATGACATCGCCCAAAGATTTGAGGTCATTTGCATCGGCTCCATAACCATGGAAGAAGATGACCCAGGGCGCATTGTCGTCGTGATTAATTTCTTGGCAATGTATTTTTCCGAGTTGTCTCATAGTGGCTTCATACTATACTTATTTTATGAACCTACAGCATCTTTTTTCAGCTTTAGCGGGAGTTCCAGAAAACGTCTTCAGTCACTTGCAAGTGAGTGGACTTTTTAATGATGCGCGCAAGGTTACGTCTGGTTCGGTCTTTGTCGCTATTCGCGGCGTTAAAGTCGATGGCCATGATTTTATTCCTGATGCAATTTCCAAAGGCGTCTTTGCTATTGTCGTTGAAGATAAAAGTAAAGTTCCTGACAGCTTTAAAGGCATTGTTCTGTCAGTTCCAAACACCCGTGAAGCCCTAGATATTCTAGCAGCTCGTTATTACGGTGATCCCGCGCAAGATCTTTTTTGTGTTGGTGTGACTGGCACAAATGGGAAAACCTCTGTCACTTACATGACGGAAGCCATCTTGAATTTCGGAAAAATTCCGACGGGCGTGATCGGAACTGTGAATCACCACCTTGGCGACAAAGTGTGGGCGTCTGACATGACAACTCCAGACCCTATTTTTTTACAGAAGCGATTGCGAGAGTTCAGTGATGAAGGGGCCAAGGCCGTGGCAATGGAAGTGTCTTCACATGCCTTGGATCAGCATCGCGTGGATAGCATTCCTTTCAATACCGTGATCTTTACGAATTTGACTCGTGATCATTTGGATTATCACCAGACCATGGAAAATTATTTCGAAGCCAAGCAAAAGCTCTTCACGGATCTTTTGTGGAGAACAACCAAGGTTCCATCGTTTGCGATTATAAACACTGACGATAAATTAGGTCGCCGCTTGAAGGTGGCAGATCCTGCAATTCTTTGGACTTACGGATCGAAAGACGCGGACTTCCGCTACAAGATCAAGCGCATGGATTTTGCTTTAACTCACTTCCAAGTAGAAACTCCGATTGGCTCTGCTGATATTCATTTGCCGATGTCTGGGGTGCATAATGTGATGAACTCCTTGGCGGCCCTGGCGGCGGGTTTGTCGGCGGGCATGCCGCTAACGATGTGCTGTGATGCGCTTTCAAACTTCACAGGAGTCCCTGGTCGCTTGCAGTCGGTGCCGAATGGTAAGAATGTTTCTGTTTTCGTAGACTATGCTCACTCACCGGATGCTTTGGAGAATGTCCTGATGGCATTGACGAAAGTTCGTGAAAATTTAAAAGCCCATTCACGCATTTGGACGATTTTTGGTTGTGGCGGAGATCGAGACAAAGGAAAACGTCCTTTGATGGCGCAAATGGCTTTGAAATATTCAGATGAGGTGGTGATCACCTCTGATAATCCACGGACTGAAGATCCGCAGGCCATCATCAACGATATTTTGACTGGCGTGAGTGATAAAGACAAAGCTCGGGTGGTAGTGGATCGCAAAGAAGCCATTTTGGAAACGATCAGTAAAGTTCGCGAGGGCGATGTGATACTGATCGCGGGAAAAGGGCATGAAGATTATCAAATTATTGGAACCGAAAAATTTCCGTTTAGTGATGTGAAGATTGCGGAGCAAGCTTTACAGTCCAGAAATTAGATCAAAGCTGAGGAGTGTCGATGAGAGCCATGGATGTGCAAACAATTGAAAAAGTAACTGGGGCTCAAGTCATTAGCTCTAAGGCGAATATTTTTTCTGGGATCGGAACTGACACTCGGGCGGATCTTTCGGGTCAGTTGTTTATTGCCTTAAAAGGTGAAGCTTTTGATGCCCATGGTTTTTTAGATAAAGCCGCTGCACAAGGTGCGGCAGGTTTGTTAATTCACGAAGAAAATGAACTGACAAAAAAGCTAGTGGGCCAAGTGACGATTTTAAAAGTGCCTGATACGTTGAAGGCCCTTCAGCAGTTAGGGAATTGGGCCCGCCGTCAGTCCCATGGTAAAGTCGTTGCAATCACAGGATCGAATGGCAAGACCACAACGAAAGAATTTACCGCGGCTTTGATTGCTTCTGCGAAGTCGGTTCATGTCAATAAGGGCAGCTTTAATAATCATTGGGGTGTGCCATTCACCTTGTTGCAGTTAGATCCAGCCAAAGAGGTGGCTGTTGTTGAGATGGGAATGAATCACGCCGGAGAGTTAACAGAGCTGGTTCATATCGCAGAACCCGATGTCGTGGTTTGCACGATGGTGGGACGGGCCCACGTTGAATTTTTTGGAACCATTGAAAAGATCGCCGAAGCCAAAGAAGAAATATACAATGCCGCTTCAGACAAAGCGATTCGTATCTACAACTTGGACAATGAACAAACTCATAATATGTATGTTCGCGGGCAAGAGAAATTTTCGCATTCAAAAATTATGACATTCTCTTCTGAAGATCCAAGGGCGGATGTACATCTTGTGATTAGCTCCATGAATATGAACGAGATTTTCGTGAAGGGAGTTATCGGAGGCCTTGAAGGGCAAGCTCGAGTTCAAGTTTTTGGGGCACAGAATTTGACGAACTTAATGGCGGCGGCGACGTTGGGGCTTTCCGTAGGAATGACTCCGAATCAGGTCTGGGCGGGACTGCCCGAGTGCAAAACTAACTGGGGTCGTAATCAACTGGTTCATCTGAAGTCCGGCGCACAAATGATTTTCGATGCATACAATGCCAATCCTGACAGCATGAAGGCTTTGATCGACAATGTAAAATTGTTGACGGTTCCAGGGAAAAAAGTAGGTGTCTTTGGACAAATGCGAGAGATGGGATCAGCTTCGCCAAGTCTTCATTTTGAATTGGGTGAACGCGTTGGTGCTGCGGGTTTTGATAAAGTATATTTCATTGGAGACGATGCGGATTCCTTCATGCAAGGACTTAAAAAAGTTGGCTATGCGAAGGCCGCGATGATTCAAAAGGATTTTACGGATGATGCAGGGAAAGATCTTGCGCAAACCCTAAAGGGTGGCGATATCGCAGTGGTGAAGGCGTCCCGAGGCACGAAGCTCGAGCGTTTTGTATTTCCTTGCGAGCCTTTGGACTTTTCTGAAAAGTCATAGATTGTATGGGGAACCGTATGAGAAAGTGCTGATGAAGAATTGATAGAGGAAATAGAAAAAGCACCGCGAACGGTGCTTTTTCATTTTTTAAATGAGTTTAAAACTAGAAATAGTACGTTGCGCGAGCGCGGAGTTGTTTGAGAAGCATCCAAGATTCAGTTTTCTCAACAGAGCTTCCATTGGCTTCTATATTATTGATAGCTTTGTTAGACAAGGAGTGTACTGACAAGTAGTAGCCAAGATCGAATCCGAGGGTTCTAACCGGGACATAGCCTACAGATGCTTGAAGGCCCAATCCAAGTGGAGCTACGGCATCAGTCATATCTCCCGAAATGACTGAGGCATGACCTCCGACCGTTCCCCACAAACCATTTGCTAGAGCATAGCCAACATTACCTTCGGGACGGAATTGTGTCAGAGCTGCTGCTGTTTTTAATGAGTTAGATCCGCCGCCGTTATTTTCAGTTTTGCTGATGACTCCAAGTCCTAGCATATAACCTGCTCGCGCTCTTGGAAGATTCGCATAGTTCACCGAGGCCCCAAGAGCTCCAGCGCCTTCATTGGTATTGCCAGAGATGTCAAAGGAGACACCACTACTGTCTTTTCATTTAATTCGAAGTTCCGCATTCATGCTAGAGTATTCCAGTCCGGCATTCCAACCTTTCATCACATAAGTAGAGAACTGATCTTGCGGAGCCTCAGCTTTCGTTTGATCAACCGTGTTGCGGCCCTGACCTTGTGCGAATGCAGAAGATGCAAAAGAGAAAACTACGAGTGCTTGGAATACTTGTTTCAACATGGGATCTCCTTAAATTTGAATTTTCGTTTAAAGCTGACAGATCTGGATAATTGCAACGCTTAGGCCATCTAAAAACTGATTTAACATGGCTACACAAACTCAATGATGTTTTGATGTGAGATAAAGTCCCTTTTTGGCGGCGTGTGAAAAAGATGAAAACAGGAAGTACAGTGTTTCAAAATTGGAATTTGAAAATCAGGTCTTTAAAGGATGTTGCAAATCATACTTCCGCTCTTTGCTAAGAGCAAAAGACTGCAATAGCGTTAACTCTATGAAGCACCAAATCTATTCTTTGATTGAACTTGCGGTGGCCCTTAAAAGCCAAGTTCCGGCTGAATTAGAAATTCACGCCTCATTGCTAATTCCCTATGCGCTCATTCTTCCTCCGGGTTTTAGTATGAAGGGTGTTGATCCTCAGAAAAATATTTTAAGTTTTAATAACGGTGATGGCATAGGTTTGACCGCTGACAATGAGATTTCTGATTTGACGATTCAAACAAGCCCGTCCCATCGAGCGATCTATACTTTAAGCAATCACGTGGATTTAGGTATTTTTAGACTGAAAAATTTAACAGTGACGGGACAAATTCAAATTCTTACTAGGATTGGCACGAACAAGGCCAAACTCATTGCAGAAAAAATTGATATTGTTTCCTGTGATGCCCGACGCTGTTCGGAGCAGCCTCAAAAATATGGGGTGAATGTTTATCAAGGAGCTTTCACAGTTTATAACTTCAATGGAGACGCCAAAAGTGTGATCGAAGCAACAATCACTGATCTTTCCGTTGGCAGACCTCGCGCACCTGTTTTGGGATCGGGTTTATTTATCAGTGGCTATGGAGACCAGGGCGGAATGGTTCAAGTCGATACTCTGACAACCAACGAGATTCACTCCAACGGAATGATCCCCTATGGAACTGCGGATATGATTACGGCTGCAGTTTTTATTGTCTACGGGGCTTATGTGAAAAGCATTGTCCATCACGGTGCCATCACGACCTACGGAGTTAATGACATGGTTCTGGATGCCTGGGGAAAAGTAGAACGTTGGGTGGCGGAGCAGCCAGTGACCTCCTATGGTCCCAGCGGAATTGGCTTTGTGAATTTTGGTATCGTTGATTATTTCGAAGCTAAAGAAAAAATTGAAACTTTCGGTTTGGGAGCTCGAGGTTTTAATCAATATGACGGAACCATAGAGAAAGCGATTTTCAACTCCATCATAACCCACGGAGATGGTTCGATCGGAATTCAGGTCAGCAAGCCAGTGGGCAACATCGAAGTCAAAGGGGCCGTCGTCACCCATGGTTCAACGGGAGCCACTCTTGTCAAAGGTGTGATTATGAATTTGCCAGCCAATGGGATCAGTGTGAAGGCTGGAGGGGAGATCGGTCATTTGATTTTGTCAGATGTGGAAACTCAAGGGGATAAAGTGATCTCCTTGGAGGTCGATGGCAAAATTTCTAATCTTTCAATAAAGAACGGCATTTTAGCTAGGGGTTTGGATTCAGTCGGTGTTGCGGTTTCTGATGGAGGACAAATTCCTTTGCAGAAGATTTCTGTGAACTCAGCGAAGGGTATTGCAGTTCGTCTTGGAAAATCTGTGAAGCCGTTGGGCTCTAGCGAGTTGAAAGCTCATGGAGCAAAGGGTGACATTATTAATGAACAACGGGGAAGTATGTAAAACAGAATGTGAAGAGGAAAATTAGGAAAAGAAAATCGCATCTATGCGGCAAAAAACGCGATAAATTCTTTGTAGGAATGCAGTGATAGCGTGGGCCCTCTGTCGCTGCTTAAAATCAGCGAATGCCTAGTGATAACAATAGCTTATGAACTAATTGTTGCATTTAAAGGTCCAGGTGTGCTAAACCCTTAAAGTTCCAAGTCAAAACTAAAATTTCCACGGACATAGGGGATTCGCGCAGCATGCTTTATCAATGGCTTTATTCAATGGCAGACCATTTTTCTCCATTGAATGTATTTCGCTATATCACAGTTAGAACATTCATCGCTTTTTTTACATCATTCTTACTTTGCTGGATGTGGGGACCCTACTTCATCAAACGTTTGCAGATGAAACACTTTGGTCAGTCTATTCGTGACGATGGTCCTCAAACTCATAAGAAAAAAGCAGGCACACCAACCATGGGTGGTGGGTTGATTCTTCTTTCAACTTTGATTCCATGTTTGTTGTGGGTTGATATGATGAACCCTCTTGTGTGGGCGGTTTTGATCATCACTTGGGGCTTTGGCTTCATCGGTTATATGGATGATTGGCTCAAGGTTAGTAAGAAAAATTCAAAAGGTCTTTCAGGAAAAATTCGTTTGGCCGGAGAGTTTTTGATCAGTGGTGCAGTCATCGGCTACTTGGTTCAGTATCACAATCTGAGCACCTCGGTGACAATTCCGTTCGTTAAGGCTTTGTCTTTCGATTTGGGTTACTTCTATATCGTTTTCGCAGCTCTTGTGGTTGTGGGAACTGCCAATGCTGTGAATCTAACTGATGGCTTGGACGGTTTGGCGATTGTACCAGTGATGATCTCCGCAGCGACTTTGGGTTTATTTGCTTATGTAACAGGTCACTTCTCGATTGCGAGTTATTTGCAAATTCATCACGTTGTGGGTGCCGGGGAGTTAGCTCCTGTGGCGGCAACCATCGTTGCGGCGGGTATGGGCTTCCTGTGGTTCAACGCGTATCCAGCTCAAGTGTTCATGGGTGACGTGGGCTCTTTATCATTGGGAGGCTTTTTAGGATCCATGGCTGTCATTACTCAGAATGAGTTGTTGATGGTCGTCTTGGGGGGAGTCTTCGTGGTCGAAGCTTTGTCTGTGATCACACAAGTTATTTCCTTTAAACTCACAGGGAAGAGAGTTTTTAAGATGGCGCCAATTCATCATCATTTTGAATTAGCGGGTCTGACAGAGACGAAAATCATCGTTCGTTTCTGGATTATTTCTATTTTATTAGCTGTTCTAAGTTTGGCGACTCTCAAGTTGAGGTAAGAAATGTATAAAGAGTTTAGTGAATTAAAAGACAAAAGAATTCTAGTTGTGGGCCTTGGTAAAACAGGGGCGTCTTTGGCGCATTTCCTAACTAAGCATGGCGCTCAAGTGACGGTGACGGATCATAAATCGAAACCGGAACTTTCAGTGCAATTGGAACAATTGGGTGATTTGCCAATCAAGTTTGAATTGGGTGGACACAGTCCAAAAACTTTCATCGCGCAAGATCTAGTGATCTTGTCTCCGGGTGTTCCTTCAAACTTGAAGATCTTTGATTATGCAAGATCTCAAGGTATCAAGATCACAGGTGAGTTTGAGTTCTCTGCGGGTTTCATCAAAGAACCCATCATTGGTTTGACTGGTACAAATGGTAAAACCACTGTGGCGAAATTGACAGAAGCGATTTTGAACGAATCCGGTGTTAAAACTTGGGTTGGCGGCGCGACTGAAAAACCATTGGTTGATTATCTTCGTGCAGATGAAAAAGCTCAGGTTGTGATTGCGGAAGTTTCAAGCTTCATGCTTGAACATTGCGATACATTCAATCCAGGCAACGTCGTGTTTACGAACTTGGCGGAAAACCATTTGGATCGTTACCGTTCCATGGAAGAATACGTCAATGCAAAACGCCGTATCTTCAAAAACACGAATCAAGCAACGACAAGCATCTTGAATGCGGATGACAATGCTGTGGTTGAGTTGGCACGTGATCCAGCGGTTCAACGTGGACGTATTTTCTATTTCTCTCGTAAGCCAGCTTTGGAGCCGCAAATCATGAACATCGGTGGTGCTGTGAATATCGGCGACGAAATTCGCGTGCGCACAGGCCCAGAGATCGAAAGCTTTAGCATCAAAAACATGAAGATGCGCGGTAAACACTCTGTTGAAAATATCATGGCGGCTATTCTTGCGTCTCGCGAACATGGTGCAACTCGTGAAGCAGTTCAAAAAGTTATTGAGAACTTTAAAGCTCTTCCTCACCGTATTGAATACGTTCGTAAAGTGGGCGGAGTGATGTTCTATAACGATTCTAAAGCGACAAACGTGCACGCTGTGCTTCGCGCTTTGGACACTTTCGACGAGAACGTTATCTTGATCGCGGGTGGTAAAGACACAAATCTAAACTACGAACCTCTTCGTTCTGTGGTTAAGAGAAAGGTGAAAACCTTGATCTTGGTCGGGGAAGCGAAAGAAAGAATAAATCGCGACCTTGGTGATTTCTCTGAGACCTTCTTGATCGGTACATTTGAGGAGGCGGTCTTGATCGCTTATCAAAAGTCGAGAATTGGTGACGTTGTCCTGCTTTCTCCAGGTTGTTCAAGCTTTGACATGTTTGACAGTTTTGAAGAACGCGGCGATTATTTCAAAGAGATCGTGAGAAAGTTTCATTGATTCGAAATGCCCGGCAGCAGTGTTGGGCATTCATGAATTGAGGATTAACAAGCTCTCCATCGACGGAGAGCTTTTTTTTTGATTAATTACTTCAGCGAAGCTGAAGTGCTGACCGGCCAGGAGGGCTTTGTGTTTCGTCTTTGTGCAATCGCACTTTCATCTCTTTTCCTTTTATCTGCTTGTGCATCTGGAACTTTCAAGGCTCGCCAAGAACAACGTGAAAAATTGGCGTCGTCGTCAGGCATGTATTGCGAGTTCATTAACGGAGATAAATATCCGGATACGGATGTTGAATTGAATATGCAAATGGCTCGTCGTTGCGATGCTAATCGTAATTTCTCGATCATCAATTATAAAAATGCTTCTGATCAAATTGGTGTGATGTATTGTTGCGCAATGCATAGTGGCGGTAGTCATGAGCAAAAAGTTTCGCGCCAAGCGAAGCCAGCTCCAGCTGTTTCTGCGCCTATGCCAATTGCCGCAAAACCTGCTCCAGCAACTCCGGTTTCGGAGCCGAAAGCTGACGACTCAAGCGACGAAATCGTCGCGGAGTAGAGGGTCCAGTTTTTCCCCAAGCCTAGACGTGAAACGGACTTCTGATTAAGCTAAAGGTCAGGAGTCCGCACCATGTTGAGATACTTATCCAGCAGCTTGTTTTTGGCTATCATCACTCTTTTGGGAATTGGTCTTGTCCAAGTTTACTCATCGAGTTTTATTTTCGCGATCGAGTCCTACGGCGACGGTCTGTTCTTTTTTAAGCGCCAATTTATTTTTGCCATCATCGCCGTTGCGGTGTTGATCGGAACTATTCATATTCCATTCCGCTACATCGAAAAATATGGTTGGACCCTTTGGTTCGCGGCAACTGTTGGAGTTCTTGCGACATTCGTTCCAGGTTTGGGAGTTCGTGTCGGTGGTGCGATTCGTTGGATTCAATTGCCTTTGGGAATTCGTTTTGAACCCGCTGAACTTTTGAAAATTTCATTTTCTATTTGGTTCGCGAGTTTGATGTGTCGCAAAGAAAACACGCTGGGCCGTGTGAAGTGGCACTGGTTGGTGTTGGCTTTGATTGCTCCTTTATTGTTGCTTCTAAAACAACCTGACTTCGGAAGCTTTGCGATCATTATGATGGTCGGTGTGGCATTGTTGTTTGCTTTCGGTTTGCAGTGGAAATACATCGCGGGTGCTTTGGCGGTGATGATTCCCGCTTTCTATTTCCTGGTGATGCTAGTGCCATATCGTCGTGCCCGTGTTTTGGCCTTCTTAGATCCATGGTCGGACCCTGCGCAAAAAGGCTTCCAAGTGATTCAGAGTATGCTCAGTTTTCACTCGGGGGGATTGACTGGTGCCGGTCTTGGTCAAGGTCAAGGAAAGCTCTTCTTCCTGCCAGAGGCACATACAGATTTTACTTTGGCGGTTTTCGGTGAAGAGATGGGTTTCGTAGGTTTTGTCGCAATTCTTGCCTTGTATGGTTTTGTTGTATTCCGCGGGATCCAAATTGCAGTGAAAGCTGAGGAGCCTTATAAGCGGGCTCTTGCACTGGGTCTTAGCGTGACTTTTGCCCTGAGCGTGTTTATTAATTCCGGCGTGGTGATGGGACTGTTGCCAACGAAAGGTCTGACATTGCCATTCCTGAGTTACGGTGGCAGTTCTCTTGTGGCATTATGCTTTATGTTCGGCTTGATTCTGAACATTGAGAACTCGTTTGAAGAAGACAGATTCTCTAAACGTTTCGGCCAATCGAGCGGTCATTTGAATGGCCAATCTCGTTGGAAAACTTCGAAGGTGAAAAATTCATGAGTAAAAAAAATATTGTGATTGCTGGCGGTGGAACTGGCGGACACATCTACCCAGGCATCGCAATAGCTCGCGCGATCCAAAAAGTGGATCCAACTGTTGAAATTCATTTCGTCGGTACCGCACAAGGCCTTGAATCTAAGATTGTGCCCCGTGAAGGTTTTCCTCTGCACTTGATCGAATCCGGTCAATTGAATGTCAAAAGCCCCATTAAAAAAATAAAAACACTTCTTAAAATTCCCTACGGTCTGTGGCAATCCGTGCGTCTTCTGATGCAGTTGAAACCCATGTACGTGATCGGTGTGGGTGGCTATGCTTCTGGGCCCTTTGTTTTGGCAGCAAGTATGATCGGATTCAATACTGCAATTTGGGAACCCAATGCGATGCCAGGAATGGCCAATAGATTGTTATCTCGCTTTGTTGATAAATGTTTTGTGGTTTTTTCTGAAGCTAAAAAATATTTGAAAAACGAGACGGTGATCTCTGCAGGAATGCCGGTTCGTCAAGAAATTGAAGATGCTATTCATGATATTCAGAAGGACGATAAATTCCATTTACTAGCCTTCGGAGGCAGCCAAGGAAGTCGTGTGATTAACTATTGTCTTAACGACGCCGTTAACAAAGGCGGCGATTGGGTGAAGGATCTTTCTGTTGTTCATCAATTAGGAAAATTGGATTACCAAGATATCTCTGCAAAATATCAAGGTGCGCCTTGTGATGTGCAGGTGCATGAGTTTATTTTTGACATGCCCAAGTATTACAAATGGGCAGACATTATCGTCAGCCGTGGAGGAGCAAGTTCAATTGCTGAAGCGGCTGCTTTCGGGATTATTCCCATAATCGTTCCATTGCCAGCAGCCGACGATCATCAGCAAAAAAATGCTGAAAGTCTTGTGTCTAAAAATGCGGGCCGCATGATTTTGCAAAAAGATCTGACTCCAGAACGTTTGATTTCAGAAGTTCAATCTTTGCGCCAAGATAAAGCGTTGCGAGAGCAAATGGTTAGGAATATAAAGAGTCTTTATATTCCTCAGGCAGCGACAACGATCGCGAAGGAAATCTTGCAATGAAGTTACAAAGCGCGAAATTTCATTTTGTTGGAGTGGGTGGCATCGGAATGTGCGGCCTTGCTGAACTTTTACACAATATTGGTGCAAAGGTTAGCGGCAGTGATATTTCTTAAAACGTGAATACGGAACGTCTTAAAGAGATGGGCGTTAAGATCTTTAAAGGTCACGCTTCTTCGAATGTCGGCAATGCTGACGTGGTTGTGTATTCCAGTGCGATTCAATACGGGAATCCTGAGATCTCTGAAGCTCGCGCAAGACAAATCCCTTTGATCCCCAGAGCGGAAGCTTTGGCAGAGATCATGCGTTTGAAGCGCGGGATTGCTGTTGCCGGGACCCATGGAAAAACGACGACGACTTCCATGACCTCAGCGATCTTTCTTGAAGGCAACTTAAGCC
>CAZPYX010000002.1:27859-62340 GCA_964590635.1 uncultured Bdellovibrio sp. | reverse complement strand
TAATTTCATTTTTAGACTCCTAAAGCCAAATTCTAGCTGATGGACTTCTGTTTATAAATTGTTCTTGCTGCTTATTTAGTTCTTTTCTTACAATCGTCTTGGGAGATTCTTTTGACGGATAATGAAAGCACGACCAAAGTAGAGGACCAAAACAAGGATGCAGCTCCGGAAGAAAATTCGGAAGAGCTTCTATCCTTGGATAATTTGGATTCTATCTTGGCGGAAGAAGATCCCGAGTTTGCGAATTCCTTGAATGAAATCGGACCCGATGAAGCTATCGATGTTGATATCTACAACGAAAGCTTAGGCCTTGAGTACACACTCGATGACGAAGTCAAATTGTGGACGGGAAAGCGCGAAAAGTTAGCGAAGTTCTTTCCTTTCTTGCCGAAGATTTCCTATAAAATAAAAATGAAGCGCACGAATATGCGCTTAACTTGGACAAAGTTTAAAGAACAATCCATTCATAACATTCGCAATGCCAGGCCCTTACTGCTTGGATGGTTGAAGAAGCAAATTCAAAAACTTAAAGAAGGCGTTGGCAACGGCCTGGCAGCCTTCAAAACTTTCAGCCGCGTAAAAAAATTGGCCTTTGTAGGATTGCTGGTTGCGACCGGCGCTTCAGGCGTTTTGCTTTACAAATTAGTGAATCACAAACTTCTGCCTCCGGAATCTGAATTATTTGTTCTATCTTTAGAAGAGTGGGCTCAAGAAAAATATCAGTACACCGCTGAAGATCAGGTCGAATCGTTTTACGACTCTACCAGGACATCTCAAAGTGTTATCGAACTTAAAAAGTTTGTCGTGAATTTGCGTCGCTCGAATACATCAGGCACAAATCCCATGGGAGCTTTTGAGTTTTACGTAGAGGGGACAGTCTCTGAAGCCGTTGTAGAAATCAAAGACCGTGAGTCGGAGATGAGAGACTTGTTCCTAAGGACGATCGAAGAAATGACGTACGATCAGGTGGCCTCAGGAGAGGGGAAACGATTGCTCTGCGATCGCCTTCGCAAGGAACTTAACAAGGTCCTCACGAAGGGCAAAGTTCGTCGCGTCTTTATCAAGACCGCAATTGTTAAGCCTTAAAATTTTCCAAATCGATATTGTAGTATTTCAAACGGTCATGAAGAGTGCTCTTCGGCATTCCTAAGTCCAAAGCTGTGCGGCGTTGATTTCCTTTATTCACAGCCAGTCGTTTGATGATCATTTGTTTTTCAATCTCTTTGATAACCGGAATGTTGTTCGTGGGTGTGCTATCTGTATGACTCAATAGCGACTTATCAATTAATTTTTCCACGTGAGCTTCCTCGATTTGCACGCGTGGATAGAGGGCTGCGGCACGAGTTACTAAGTTTTTAAGCTCACGAATGTTTCCTGGCCAAGGATGTTTTTTCAGTCTGGTGATGGCATTGAAAGAAAAGCGAACCTTCATCTTTTTAGCGAAACTATAAAGAAGCTCATCGAAATCCTCCATGCGCAAAACTAAAGCGGGAGGCGTGACATTGACGACATTTAAACGGAAGTAAAGATCCGAACGGAAAGCTCCTTCGCGGATTTTCTCGCTTAAGTTTTGATGAGTGGCTGCAATGATGCGCACATCAGTTTTCACATTGCGATCTGCTCCTACCGGACGAATTTCACCATTTTCCAGAGCGCGCAAAAGTTTAGCTTGAAGACTGTAGGAAAGATCACCGATCTCGTCCAAGAATAGAGTTCCACCACGGGCTGCTTCAAAGGCTCCTTTGCGATCATTGATGGCGCCGGTGAAGCTGCCTTTGATGTGACCGAAAAGTTCACTCTCAATCAATGTTTCGCTAAGGGCACTGCAGTTGACGCTCATGAAAGGACCGTTTTTACGGAGACTATTTTCATGTAGAGCGGAAGCGATGACGTCTTTACCAGTTCCTGAGGGACCAAGAATGAGAACGGGAAAGTCTGTTTTTGCAACGTTGCCTAGGGTTTGAAGTTCTTCATTCCAAACTTCATTGCGGCTTTTTAGGGGGAAGGATGTTTGTTGATCTTTTTCGAGAGTGAAGAGCAATTCTTGTGAACCGATGCGAATGATGTCGCCTTCTTGCAGAAGTGCTTCGACGACTTTGGCATCGTTGACGAAGGTGCCCGTGGCAGTGCGCATATCACGGATAAGGAAGCCAGCCTCTTTGCGTTCTAGGCGGCAGTGACGGTCGGCAACGTCTTCACCGATCAATTGAACTTGGCAGTTTGAGTCTTTACCAAGGGTGACGAAGTCGCTGATTGAAAGAGTTTTCGCATTTTCGCCGAAAGTTTTAAGGAATGCCTGTGTCATCGTAAATCTCCTGCTTAAAAAGTGTTCATAGCTTTCGGGATTGGGCTATTACAAGAGGCTTGCCGGGCTCAGATGGATTTAAATGGACTTAGAGGTGTTTCGACTCGCCCTATTATCAGGCTGGGGACTTTCTTCTCAGATTTGAGAAATGGCGAAGTCTTTGATATCCTCTGTTATGCCAAAAACGATTCAGTTCATCAAAAGTGCCGTCCTGGCAAAAGATTACCCAGTTCATAACATGGCCGAAGTTGCGATCGCAGGACGATCTAACGCCGGAAAAAGTTCGTTTATCAACGGACTTGCAAAACGAATCATCGCTAAAGTGAGTTCGACGCCGGGAAAAACCCGTCTTTTGAATTTCTTTAATATGGAAGATTCCTATGTTTTGACGGACATGCCTGGTTACGGATTCGCGGCCCGCAGTGGTGACGAGCAACGTGAGTGGCACCAAATGATCGAGATTTATTTGACTTCCCGAGAGAATTTGCGCGGATTGATCTTGGTGATGGATATTCGCCGTTCGTGGACTGAGGATGAAGAAATCATGCGACGTTTTTCAGAGCGTGAGGGATTTCCCATCGTTGTTGTTTTGGCAAAGTCCGATAAACTGTCTCACAGTGCAAAACTTCAAGCAGTTGCGAAGATGAAAAAAGTAACAGGCCTGAGCGCCGTGTTTGCAGTTTCTGCGCCTAAAAAAGAAGGCACTGTCGAAGTAGAGCGCTATATTTTTGAGAATTGGATTAAAGAATGAAGATTGTCGGAGTCATTCCTGCTAGGTACGGTTCAACTCGTTTTCCCGGGAAGCCTCTGGTGTCTCTACAAGGTCGACCCCTTATTCAGTGGACGATCGAAGGCGCAAAAAAATCAAAACTTCTAACTGATCTAATCATTGCGACGGATGACGATCGTATCAAAGCCGCCGCGGAAGCGGTCGGAGCTAAGGTTGTTATGACCGATAGCGAGCTGCCTTCCGGTAGCGATCGTATTCATGCTGCCATTAAAGACATTGATTGCGATATCGTCGTGAATATTCAAGGCGATGAACCTTTAGTTACGGGCGAGTTGGTGGATCGTTTGGCGCAAGTTTTCGTCGATGATCCAAAGATGGATATGGCAACCTTGGCCCATCCAATCAGTGAAGAAGAGCTGCAATCGCCAAACTCTGTGAAAGTTGTATTGAACTGTAAAGATGAGGCTCTGTACTTCAGTCGCTTTGCAATGCCTTATTCAAGAGTGAAGGCTGCCGAAATGGGTAACTATGACGGCTGTCTTAAACATATTGGCATGTATGCGTATTCGAAAAAGTTTTTAAAACAGTTCTGCGAGGCTCCTCAAGCTTTGATTGAAAAAGCTGAAAGTTTGGAGCAGCTCAGAGCTTTGTATTTGGGTGCAAAAATTAAAGTCGTTCGAGTGAAAGAGGCAAGTTTAGGGGTGGATACTCCCGAAGACTTGATCAAACTAGAGAAACTCTTAAGTCAGGGGAGATAATGGCAAAAAGAGCAGCAACGAAAACAACAAGTAAAGCAGCTGGTAAATCCGCTGGCAAAACTACGACGAAGAAATCGACAAAAATTTCTACGGCAAAATCGACTAAGAAAGCTTTGAAACAAAAGTTTATCTTTGTTACTGGCGGAGTTGTTTCTTCGATTGGTAAAGGCCTGACTGCGGCCAGCCTTGGTGCTTTGCTGGAAGCTCGTGGTCACAAAGTGACTATTATGAAGTTTGATCCTTATTTGAACGTGGATCCAGGCACGATGTCTCCTTTCCAGCACGGTGAAGTTTATGTGACCGAAGACGGTGCAGAGACGGATTTGGATTTAGGTCATTATGAAAGATTCACATCGGCTATCATGAGCCGTTCAAACTCTGTTTCGACGGGTCAGATTTATGACACTGTTTTAGCCCGTGAACGTCGTGGCGATTACCTTGGTGGAACTGTGCAGGTCATTCCTCATATCACTGAAGAAATTAAAGCGCGTATCTATGAAGCGGCCCAAGGCAGTGAAGTGATCTTGGTTGAAATCGGTGGAACAGTCGGGGATATCGAATCTCAACCGTTCTTAGAGGCCATCAGACAAATGCGTATTGATGTGGGCATGGAAAACTCTGTTCTTGTTCATGTAACCTATGTTCCCTATATCGCTGCAGCTGGAGAACTTAAATCAAAGCCGACTCAGCACTCTGTGAAAGAACTTCGTGAGATCGGTTTGCAACCGGACTTCTTGGTTTGCCGTAGCGAAAAACATATTGACGATAATTTAAAAGGTAAAATCGCTTTGTTCTGTTCGGTTAAACCCAACCATGTGGTGGCCGCTCAAGACAGTCGTTTCATTTACGAAGTCCCAATGGCTTTGAACAAAGAACATTTGGACGAGCTGATTGTAGAGCGCTTGGGCCTAGCGACAGGTAAGCCGGATATCAAAGGCTGGCAGAATTTAGTAAAGGTTTTAAGCAACCCGGCAAACTCTGTGAAAATTGGTGTCGTTGGAAAGTATGTGGAGCTGAAAGAAGCTTACAAGTCTTTGCACGAAGCCTTGGTTCACGGTGGCGTTGCGAACAATGCAAGTCTTGAAATTATTTATGTCGATTCTGAAAAAGTAACTGATAAGACAGTGAAAGAGCTTTTGGGCAAAGTGCATGGCATTTTGGTTCCTGGCGGATTCGGTACGCGTGGAGTTGAAGGTAAAGTCACGGCCATCAAGTTTGCTCGTGAAAAACAAATTCCATTCTTTGGAATCTGTTTTGGTATGCAATTGGCAGCGATTGAGTTCGCACGCAATGTGTGCGGTATCAAAGATGCGACCAGCCGCGAATTCCATGCAGAGAACAAACGTAATGGAAATTTTGTGATCGACTCTATGATCGAGCAGCGTGGGATCGTGAACAAAGGTGGAACGATGCGCTTGGGGGCTTTCCCTTGTGCGATCGCCTCTGGAACAACGGCTCACCAAGTTTACAAGGCGACAAATATCATGGAACGCCATCGTCATCGCTTTGAATTCAATAATAAGTATAAAGCTTTGTTTGAAAAAAACGGCATGGTGGCTTCAGGAATTTGTAAAGAGCGCGACTTGGTTGAGATTATTGAGCTTCCAGATCATCCTTGGTTTGTAGGGGTGCAATTCCATCCGGAATTTAAGTCGAAGCCTTTGGCTCCGCATCCATTGTTTGTGAATTTTGTTAAGGCAAGTTTGAAAAATAAGTAGGAATTGAATTAGGTCTAAAGTCATTCAACAAGGTCTTCGAGTACTCGATGTAGAAGCGCAAGCCATTCTTGCGTTGAAAGAACGCCTTGGTGCTGAGTTCGAGCAAGTTGTGAAAATCATCACAGCAAGCAAAGGAAAATTGATTCTGACCGGAATGGGAAAGTCAGGCCAGATTGCTAGAAAATTGGCGAGCACTTTTTCTTCTACGGGAACTCCGGCTGTGTTCCTGCATCCAGCGGAAAGCTCACACGGAGACCTGGGCGTTGTTGAAAACGATGATGTGGTGATGGCTCTTTCTTACGGTGGTGAATCTCCAGAGTTCTCTGGCATTTTAAGATTTGTCGCGCGCAAAGGAATCCCTTTAGTTGCGATTACTGGAAATATGAATTCATCGCTGGCAAAAGCGGCGCAAGTCACTTTGAACGTGCATGTGTCCGAGGAGGCTTGTCCTTTGGGACTGGCTCCGACGGCAAGTAGCACGGCTACTTTGGCTTTTGGAGATGCCGTAGCCATGGCAGTGATGGCTGAAAAAGGATTTAGTTCTGAAGACTTTGCAGAGTTTCATCCAGGTGGAAGTTTGGGTTACAGACTTCTGACGCGAGTAAAAGATGTGATGCACGCCGGAGATGCGTTGCCGACGGTGGGTCTTGAGGCTCCTGTTCGTGAGGTCTTCTCAATCATGACCCATAAAGATGTTCGTGGCGCTGCAGGTGTCGTCGATGAAAAAGGCGATCTGGTCGGAGTGATCACCGATGGTCAAATTCGTCGTCGCTTAGAAAAGAGCACCGATCCTTTGACTGGCGTTGCAAAAGACTTGATGACAACAAATCCTCGTACCATTGATGCGAATGAATTGGCAGAGAAAGCTTTATTTGTGATGGAGCAATTCCAAATTAACATGCTTTTTGTTTTGGATAAAACTTCCGCAAATGCGCGCCAGCCTGTGGGCATTTTGCATGTTCAAGATCTTTTGCGAGCAAAGCTTCGATAATAAATATTTAAATTAGTTTAGTAGATCGTTCCGGAGAGATCGTGCTTTTAAGCCGCAAATGGATCCCTTATTCAGTGTCACTGGCTATGCACCTTGCTGCATTCGCCGGGGTTTCTTTTCTGGCTATGCAGCCCGTGGCGATTCCCTATGGGCACTATAAAAAAGGCGACCCCATGTTGGTGGAAGTTGGAATTGCAACTTCGGAAAAGAAGGTCACAACTAAAGTAGCGCCTCATCCCGACGTTCCTAGCGACGGTGACATTGAGATTGATCAGAAAAAAGAAAAAATATCAGAGCAAACAGACCAAGCACAAACTGATCAACCTGCACGCGGCGAAATCGGTTTCAAAGATGGCACACATACCAGCGGAGAGCTGGGACATTCAAAAGGTTTTCAAGCCACAGTAAAAGAACGCTATCTCTTTGAGCTGCATGTTTTGATCGAAGGTCGTAAGGTCTATCCGCCCATGTCCAGGCGTTTGCGTGAAACAGGAAAAGTAACAGTTGAGTTTACTGTGAATCGTGATGGTTCGATTGTCGATGTCGTTTTAAAAAATCCAAGCCACTTCGATCGGTTGAACTCTGCTGCGACAGAATTAATTTCTGGCATTAAACGCTACAAGCCACTTCCCGAAGGCTTCGAGGGTACAAAGACTCGTTTAGAAATTCCTATCGAATATTCTTTGAATTAAGATCCGCTTCTTTAATAATTTGCTGCTAATGTGAAGTGAGAAGACTTTTCTGCGATCATCAAATAATTTCTTCTTTAGAAACTCGCCTTCAACCGGAGTGTAGAACCTTGTCTAAAAACTTTCGAAGGTGCCTTTGTCCTTGTTCTTGCGAACGTTTGGTAGGGCAAAAATTTGATTATGGAAAGAGATGTAAAAGCCGGGTGCCAGTAGTTTTGCTGCGAGCAAAGCTTCGGTTACATTTTGAGCCGCATCGCTGTCGTCGAAACCCATTGGAATCATCGCGCCCGTGAAGACGACAGCGACTGTAGGTTTGGGTAAAGTTTGGTAGCAGTGTTCTGCTGTGATGCTCATGGTGTCAGTACCATGCAAGACAACAATCGGACTTTTGTGAGACATTTGTTCTTGAATTGTCGTAGCAATTGCTGCTCGATCGGCATCATCCATGAACAACGAATCTTTGCTCATGAGGGGGCTTACGATGATGTTCGTGTAGGGCAAACGCATCTTGGTCAGGATGCGGTTTTTGATGCTGGTTCCGCGATTTTGCAGGGAGCCGTCGAACTCATCGTAGGTTTTCTCGATTGTTCCGCCGGTGGTAATAATAATTACGTCTTGAATTGAAGTGCTCATCTTCTTGAAATCCTAATGTGGCGAACCTTGTATGGCAAAGGTGAATCTTGAATATTGCGACAAGTCTTGAGGGCCTGTTCGTGGGCCCAGGATAATTTAGTTTTTCATTCCTTGGGCGAACAGAGCAATATTGGCGCGAGTTTGTTGCATCTCATCTTCGCCATAGAGCTTGATCAGTTGCTCAATGAGCTTATTGATCACAGAGAAATTTTGATCACGTTTTTCTTTAATTTGATTGAGGTAGCTCTGCACGTCTCCAAGCTCTGCCATGGACGGAATTCCGTATCCTATTTTCGCAATGCTCGCTGGACCTGTCAGTTCTTGGTCGAAGGTAAATATCTTAAGAATGCTATCAACATATTGTTTAGTCTGTTGACCCGCAGGGGTGTTTTGGTCAATGTCGCCATCCAAGAAACGATTGTATGTACTTTGTGTGACTTGTTTCTCCAAATATCTTTCAAGGTAAAGGAAGCCAGCTGCCCACTTCTTGCGAGACATCGAATCATTGAACGTCAGACTCGTGTAGATTCCACGTCGATCCAGAGCAGACATATTACTCCATTTTTTAATGGAATATTTTTTTCCTGAAAGTGAACGGATCACGTCCAGGGCTTGATCAAGACCTTTTTGGTAAGAGTTAAAATAATAGCCGGCTTCTTTCGCCGCATCTAGATTTTTGAAATCAACTTCATTAGAGATCATGCCTTTACGTTGCAACTCGTACAAAACTCCTTTGGGTGTCTGCTCACGAGAGTTCATTAAGTTTGGAAGGGCCAACGCGGCTTTCAATAAATTCATCACTTCCACCGCGCAGTTGTTGCTGAGGAAATAGTATCTATTATTATAAGACCAATGAGTCTCAACCGCGCGCTCAAGAAACGACTTGATCTGTTCGCGAGATAAAGCCAGTGGATAAGTATACAGGTCACGAAGCTGACTGACTGTATATTCACTGATAATTTGCGGGAACGGAATGAAGAATAAACGACTTGGGTAAACTCCCGTCAATCCCGCCCAACCATTGATTTGTGGAGAGTCAATGAAGGCACGGAACGAAAGAACGATGTGATTTTGAATGTCTTGTAAGCACTCGGGTCCAACTGTCTTGCGCTCGGGAGCACAGACAACCACGCGAATCATAGAGTGACCGAAGGCGCTCATCATTTCTGTACCGGAACCAGCTAGAAGATAATGGATTGCATAGACTCGATTCGGATCTATCACGCGAATTGCATTTTCGGCTTTATCAAATTGTGGATCGACGAACGCCAAAGTTTCTTGGCAAGATTGGACGCCAAAGGGTTCAAAGTTAAAATGCTTTGCTAGGTATTTGTACATGGAGGGACGACGGCATTGATATTCACGGTCAGTAAGGAAGTACTCCATGTTAACAGCAAACATCTCTTTTGGATTGGTAGCCTCGTAAGGATCTGGAGAACGGAAGGCGAAAGTTGTGTTATCAACTCGAAGACCTTTACCATTCAGTGTTTGATACCAACCTGCTGCATCTAAGAAATCAGGCATCGAAGAAACCGTGGTTCTAGTTTTTTGATAAAGTTCGCAAGCATCCGGCATTCCGTTTTCACGGTAATGATCTTTCCAGATTTCACAGTCTTGCATCGCATCTTTGATGTCAGCAGGGATCACCTTAAGGAAGTCATAAACATGTGAAAGCTCATGCACGATAATGCGGGTGATGAGCTCAGGCTTATTAAGCAGGTTGCTGTTGATTTGAATACGACCGTCTTTATTGACCTCTCCAGCAACGTGGGCATCCAAAGGCACGACGTTGAGTTGATAGTGATCAAACTTAACCCGGCCTTCTAAGCGAATCTTCATAATTGGAGGTAGAATGTTGTAAGCACTCAGGAATTGAGTAGCGACTTGATCTCGTTGAGCGGAAGTTAAGGTACTTCCTTCAATCGTGAAACGCGGCATAGCCATACCGATCGAAGCAAACAGCCCAAAAATCAGAGTTAAGACTATATATATAGATAAGCGCTTTTTCATATATGAGAAACAAAGCAAGGATCACACCTCTCTATATATAATAAAGAGCTTCCTAGGATGTTTTGGTTGTCTAACGGGAGGACAAAGTGACAGCAATTGGCGGCTTTTTTAAGGCATTTGTGTCTCAAAATGAATCTATGGCTTCTGAGCGGGCACACCCGTTGCTTAACGGTCATCATAACATTAGGAGGTTTTTGTGAAAAAGGTATTATTGTTGTCTCTAGTTATGATCGGTGCTGCTCACTCTGCGTTGGCTGCAAATAAATCAACTTCTACTAAACTATTGGAGAGCGTTTCTTCTTCTTCTTACTCTAAAGTTGAGTGCAGCATGGAAGATTACACATGTCAGAAGTTGATTCTAGATATGGGTCGTCAAGAAGCATTGAGCCGAGTGTTGTCTGGTGATAACGGAAAAGTTTCTGTAGTTCTTCAACAATCTATCGCGATCGTTCGTCAACATGATGCTTCTGCAAAAGATCTTACTGACGCACAAATCATCGAAGTTCTAGCTTCTCAACAACAATAAGGACTGATTATTATGAAATATCTATTAACGTCTTTAGTTTCGCTATTTATAGCGGCGCCAGCATTTGCCTATATCACCGCAACTGCTACTACAAAAGCAGTTGATCCAAACACGCGTACACACATCTTGATCGTGGGTAACGGAACTGATTTGGGTAATGCGTTGTCTCAGGCGGCATCTGCTCAAGCAAGAAAATACAATGAGCTTTATCCAAATGAGCAAGTTTATCTGATTTCAGTGAATGAAACTGGAAAAGATCAGGATATCAATGATCTTAAAGAGTTTGGTTACGGCAATATCACGGAAAAAGGAAAGTCATTTAAGTCTGCTGACGTTCTGAATGAGATGATGTCTTTCAATAAGATCGCTTCTGTTGATATTTTCTCTCATAGCGTTGCTTATTATGGAGTTATTCTTGACGGTAAATTGAACCGTTTGGATCCTAAAGCAGACGGTTACCAAAAACTTGCTGGTCATTTCGCTGATGATGCTTATGCATTCCTTCATGGTTGTAACAGCGGTCAGTTCTTGGCAGGTATTTTCTCATTCCAATGGGGCATTCCTGTAGCAGGTTCTTTCACTGGTACAGATTTCCAATACTTGTATGAGAACAAAGGTTTCTATAACGACGACGATCGTAAACCTAAAGGCTCTGCAAAAGTGAAAATCAACAGACAAGGTTTTGAAAAGAACTATGGCTGTTACATGGGCGCATGTTCTCGTCTATTCCCAGATAACTTTGCTTATCATGGATTCTGGGGACAGTTCAATGAAGGCGGTCTTGGTTTCTACAAATGGCTTTGTGTGAGCAATTCAATCTCACAAGACAAATGTTTCAAGACAATGGCTCGTGCGACTCTTTCATACATCTCTGTGAAGCCTTTGCGTGAAAACTCTTCTTTGGAAGATTATAAAGATGTTGTGTTGGATTACCTTTGCCCGCAAAACAAACGTGCAGAGTGCCGTACAGCTCTAGAGAACGCAATGGTAACTGGAAATATGGAATACGATCCATATGGCGCGAAGTCTTTGCAATGTGACTTCAAAGGTTGCCAAGCGAAATTCACTTGTGAACGTATTCCTCTTGTTAACTTGTTGAAATCTGGTTCGTGCACAGTTCAAAATCTTCGCACATCTAACAAGACTACAACAATGGCGAATGAGTACGCTGCTTACTTAAAAGGTTACAAACTTCTTCAAGCTGAACTTGCAGCTAAAAGATAATAAGTATTAGAAAATCTCTCTCTTGTTAAGGAGCCTCGGTCGCAAGATCGGGGTTTTTTATTTTTACAATTGAATTATTTCAGCTCAATGAATTTACGAATTAATTCCGAAATAACTTCTGACTGAGTTTGAAGAGACATCGAGGGAGCATCCGGTTTGTCAGTGGTTTGCTCTGGCAGATAGGGCACATGAACAAATAGAGCTGGCACTTTCTTTTTCGTGATCTGGTCAATAACTTTAAAATAGAGCGAATTGCAGACATAGGTGCCCGCGGAAAAAGAGATGCTTGTCGCTGCGATCTTATTAAGATCGTCTTTCCATGCGTTGGGGAAGAAATCCGAAATATAGGAACTGGGTGCGCCGGGAACCAGCGCGCTTACGGAAGGTTTGATTCCGTCTTCATCGGGATTGGAACTTTCGCTCCAATTCAGAGCCACTCGTTCTAAACAGATAGAATCTCGCCCGCCAGCCTGTCCCAACATTAAGATCGCCTTGAAAGGCCCTTTAAATTGCCAATGGGATTTAAGAACCTCAAATGAATTTTCATAGCTGACGGGCAGAACGAGGGTTTCTATTTCAGGAAAGGTTTTTGTCAGCTCGACGAGCAAAAGTTCGCTGGGGTTGATCTTTTCATTTAAAAAAGGCTTAAAGCCTGTGACCAGAATCTTGTTCATGCTAAAATCAGATCATCTTCTGTGGAAAGAGAGCAAATAAAAAATGAAGAATTCCTTCTTAGAGATGTTAGGCCGGATCATAAACTCCATTTTGACTAGTTTGATTGTTTCGATCGTTTTATTTGTGGCGGGGTATTCTCTTTTAACTGGGGAGTTTCCTCCGAACTTGGCAAATCTTAAAAAGAGTTATCAAAATCTTCATAAAATAACCCAGATGACACGGCAAATTCATGATCAGGATTTGCGTCTGAAAAAACAATATCAGACGACGGGGCAAATGAGTGAGGAAGACATCGCAGCTTTACAAAACATGAATATGCAAAGGGCTGAGTTGGGTTTGGGATTGCTTTCTGGAGGAGCGATCGATGATCACACGGAAGAGCGTATCAAAAAACTCGAGAAGCGAGTGTCGCAGCTCGAAGCTGAGCTAAAAATGAAAGCATCAAAGTAGCGGTTATCTCCTGGTCTTTCTGACCAACTCACCTTAAGAACGACAAAAAAATCTTTATTCGAAGGTGATTGGAACATAATTCTTCCAATTGCCGACTTTAGTCTTGGTACACTAAAGTCCTGTATCACCGAGGGACACTTGCCGCCTTGTCTATTATTTTCCACAATGATTTAGTGGGAATAGAAATTTCAAAATTGAAAAATATCAAGATGTTAGTCCTCGATGTGGACGGTGTATTAACTGACACTCGTCTATGGTATGACGGCACGGAATGGCGTAGATTTTTTTCTATTCGCGATGGCGTGGGTATAAAACGTTTGATTGATTCTGGCTACAAGTTGGCGGTGATTACTGGCAGCAAAGCAGAAGACATTCGTGTGCGTGTGAAAAACCTTGGCATTCAATACTTCTATGAAGGTGCTCTCGACAAAGAGCCTTCTTTCTTACAACTACAAAAAGAATCAGGGATCTCTCCATCGGAAATGGCATATATCGGCGACGATATTTTTGACATCCCGATGATCGAAGAAGTGGCATTTGGCGCGACAGTGCCAGAAGCCGTGGATGAGGTTTTGGAAATTGCGGATTACGTGACTCGTCGACCTGGTGGATGCGGGGCGGTTCGGGAAGTTTGTGACTACATCTATAAACATGGGGCCTTTTCAGGTAGGTAATTCATGCTAAGAAATGTTCTAAAAGCTGGGGTCGTCATCATTTGCGCGTTCCTCTTACATAATGCGGCCTTTGCAGCTGATGTTGTCGAGCTTCCTCAGGAAGAATTGGCGACAGAGTCTGTTTTGCCAGTATTTGATAAGTCAGTGAGCGTGAAGAATAGAAATATCGTCACCGCAAAAAGATGGGATGCAGATATTTTCTATAGCTATGCGATGACGGAACCTATTGCTAACGTGAGCAAGTTAGGTGTTGCCGCCTACTATAACTTCAACGAAGACCATGCCTTGGGTTTCTTGTATGCAAAGAACTTTTCGGGTCTTTCTAGTTATGCGAATCAATTAGATAGCCAATACAACTTGGATTTCAGTCGTGCGCCGCAACCTCTTGCGAGTTACATGCTGGATTATAATATCAAAGCTTTCTATGGAAAGATGAGCTTAACGAAATCATTGGTTCTAAACACACTTCTTTACGGATCTGCTTCTGCAGGGATGATTCAATACGAACATAAAACGTATCCAGCCATTGCCGTGGGATTAGGCCAAAAGTTTTTCTTTAATCGTAACTGGGCCCTGCGTTTTGACCTTCGCTTGTATGCGAATCAGGCGCCGATTCCATTCTTGAAAAATGGATTGAAGCCGACTGATCCGGTGCCGACATCTGATCAATTCCAAGACCGCGTAACTTACACAACGACCCTCGATGCGGGTTTGTCTTATTTATTTTAAGAAGGGATAGAAGATGTTGAACAAGAGTTTACTGACAGCTTTGCTCCTTCTTAGTTTTGCAGCCCCTGGGGTTGCGAAGGCGCAAGCACAGAAATCCGAAGGCGATGATCTGGATGTGATTGAGCTGGAACTTGATAAGCAAGGTCCAAGCAAACAAGCTCCGGCGGCGAATGCAGCTCCTACTTATTATGATGAGACGCCAAAAGATACTGCTCCATTGACGGACTTTAAAGGTCTTGGAACTTTGGCACCATTTAAAGAGATCTCCATCGTACAAAAACGTTATATGCCGAAAACAGGTCGTTTCCAGTTGTTCGGTGGTATTACGACGGTTACGAATGATCCGTTCTTCAATACATTCGGGGGCGTGGTAAAAGCCGCTTACTTCTTGAATGAAACTTGGGGCTTGGAGTTGAATTACTTCGGCCTGACGACTTCAGAACGTCAATCAACGAAGGAACTTCAAGACAATAATAACGTAAAAACGGAAAGCCTTGCCTATCCGAAGTCCTACTTCGGTGTGGATCTTATGTATGTTCCTATTTACGGCAAAATGACTTGGTTCAATGAACGTATTTTGCCATTTGATATGTATTTCTCTGCTGGTTACGGCTCAACGAATACTTCGACCAATGAGAATTCGGGAACCGTTCACTTGGCGACAGGGCAAATGTTTGCTCTTACTAAATCAGTGGCATTCCGATGGGACTTTAGCTGGAACTTCTTCAGTGCCAGCGTGCAAGATCAAAACGGCGTGAAATCAACGAATTCATTTAACAACCTCTTCCTTACTGTGGGTATGAGTTGGTTCTTCCCGGAGGCTAGTTACCGATGAGAAAACTATTACCGCTCCTGATAATCACAAGTTTGGTTCTTCCTTTGGCTTCTCAAGCTCAACAAGCTAAGAAGACATTAAGACCAACAAAGAAAGCACCTGTTGTTCAGGGAAATTCCCGTGAAAGCCAATTGAAGTTTCAATTGAGCAACGCTCTTCGTTTGGCCCAAAGTGGCCAGTATGAAGGGGCGGCGAATGCTTTGTTCTCTTTGGCCCGTCGACCGGAGTTGGCTGCTGAAAGAGCGCAAATTAAATACATCCTTGGAACCATGTTGATCGAATTGAAGCTTTATCAAACAGCGGCTTTCCAGTTCGTGGATGTGATTCGTATGAATCATCCAAAGTATTCAAAGCAAGCCATTGAAAAGCTTTCGATCGTTGCCGACAGCTTGGGTGATGATACGATTTTGAATTACGCGATTTCCCGCGTGGATGTGAATGATATTCCGCTAAATCTTAAAGACATGATCTATTTCCGTCTTGGAGAGATCAAGTTGCGCAATCGTGAAAATGCTAAGGCGCAGGAATTGTTTAGCCGCGTAGGTCCTGGCAGCAGCTATTACTTCCAAGCTTTGTTCAACAAAGGTTTGGCAGAGCTAGAGGCAAATCAGCCGGCGATTGCCGTGGGCACTTACAACAAGATGCTTGATGCCAGAAGAAAAGCTCCGGTGACTGATACAAATCGCGTTGAGGCTCAGTTGGCTTTGGCTCGTGCTCTTTATCAAAAGCAAGATTGGGAGGCTTCTATTGAAGCTTACTCACAAGTTCCTCGTGACACGGTGATGTGGCATGACGCGGTTTTTGAGCAATCTTGGGCGATGTTGCGTGCGGCTCGTTTCCGTTCCGCTCTAAGTAATTTCCAAACTCTCCATTCGGCGTATTATGAAGACTTTTATATGCCGGAGAGTTTACTTCTTCGTTCCATCGTCTACCTCTATATTTGTAAGTATGATGAAATGGACAAAGTTTTGGGCCTCTTCGAAAAGACCTATGGTCCCGTTCGTACAAAAATCGGTGATTTCCTGAAGTCTTCAGGAGAGCCAGTGATGTACTACAACGAAATTGAAAAAGCTTATTTGATGAAAAATTCAGATAAGACAGCGGCTCTTCGCCTTCCTTACATCGTACTTAAGAATGTCTTGGATCAAGGCGATGTGAAACGTTCGATGCATTATCTGGAAAAGTTGGCGCAAGAAAAAGCTAAAGTGGATGGCAACTATGCCTTCAGAGCTTCTTCTTTGGGACAGTACTCTTTGAAAATTATCGCAAATCGCAGCAAGAACACGAAAATCGCCATCGGCGAAATGGTTAAAGCTCATTTGCAAAACATGAGAGTCGAGCTTCGCGATCTTTACGAACAAGCTGGTTTCATCCGTTACGAGATGATCAATGGCCGCAAAGAAAGCATTAAAAAGAAAATTGCTGGAAAAGACATCGGTGACGGACAAATCGACGAGAAGGTGGATCGTCAGTTCTATATTCAAAACGGCTATCAGTATTATCCATTCCAGGGTGAGTACTGGCTCGATGAAGTTGGAAACTACCACTATCTTGGAAAACAAAGTTGCGAGTAATTATGAAATTCAACAGGTACACACTTCTTGCTAGCAGTCTTCTCTCTGTACTTTTCGTGAGCCCCATGGCTCAGGCGAAGAAAAAGACAGTCGGTGAGCTGTTATCTCAAGCGAATCAAGGCAGCCGCGGCGGCCAAGTGCAAATGTCGAAAACGGACACTTCACTGCCATCGGCAAGTCTTGGTTTTGGCCAACCTGTGAATTCAGTGAATCTTGAGTCCGTGAAGCCACCGCGTTCCTCAGAGCTTATGCAAAGAGACAACGGAGGCGGGGATAAAGCTAAATACGAACGCATCTTGGATCAGCAGATTCAAGAGCTCTATAAGTTGACACAAAAATTTAAAACAAGCCCTAACCGTGGAGAGCTTTGGCTGCGTCTGGCAGAGCTTTATGTCGAAAAAGCAGGCTTGATCGACGGTCGCAAACAAGACGAATACGATGCGAAACTTCGCGCATTCCAAGCCGGCAAGTCAAAGACAAAGCCGGTTTTGAATACCGCTGAAGCGCGAGAATATAATAAAAAAGCTGTTCAACTTTACGAATGGTTCCAAAGGGACTTCCCTCGTGACGAGAAAATGAGCCAAGCGCTCTTCTTCTTGGGTTATAACTATTTTGAATTGGGTGAAGTTAAGCAGGGTGCTCATTACTATGAAGAGCTGACCAGACGTTATCCAAATTCAGCATTTGTGGGTGAAGCCCATTTCGCCTTGGCGGAATACTATTTTGAAAACGAAAGATGGGCTCAAGCTTATAAAGAGTACTCGTTCTTGATCAAAGATAAGAAACATCGTCTGCATACATTCGCTTTGTATAAAGGAGCGTGGTGTTTGTTCCGTTTAGATCGTGTGCAACAAGGTATGACTTATCTTGAGTACATCATCAAATCTGGAAGAGCTGAGACTGGTGAACAAGTGGCAGGTGGCAAAATGGTCAACCGCACTCGTTTGGAAGGTGAAGCTTTGCGCGATATCGTAGCATTTTATGCGGAAGGTGGAGATCCGGCGAAGGCGGCATCTTACTTTAAAGGCCTCGTGAATGGTGATATCAATCCTTATTTGGAAAAGTTGGCTTATCAATATGCGGATCGCGGTAATAAAGATGCCTCTAGAGATGTCTTTAAACTTTTGATCTCACAAAATCCAAACTCGCCAAAGGCTTTTGAATACCAATATCAAATCGTTCAGAATTATTACTATGGTAAGAATAACAACCGCTTTAAAGACGAACTTTATAGCTGGGTGAAAGACTTTGATTCCAATGGATCTTGGTTCGCCGCGAATAAAGGCAATGCAGATTTGATCGAGAATTCGAACAAACTTCGTGAGACGACTTTACGCAACTATGTATTGCAACAACATCAGACAGCTCAAAATTCACGCGCTCCTTACTCGCAAGGACAGGCGAATGAGGGCTATCAACTTTATTTGAAAGAATTCCCGAATTCGGCTTCTGTCTCTGACATGCATTTCTACTATGGTGAATTATTGTACGATATGCAGAAGTACGATGAAGCGGCGATGCAATACAAATGGGTTGTGGACAACGCTCCACAGAGTAAGTTTTATGGCAAAGCGGCGCAGAACTTGATCTTGTCAGTTGAACGAAGCATTCCTTCCGATCAAGAGATGCAAAAACGCGTTGGCAACTCTATTGACCCAGTTCCATTGGAACCGAAGGTCGAGAGATTTATCACTGCTGGCAAATGGTACGTGGAAAAGTTCCCGACATCTGAAAAGGCCACGGAAATCAAATTCCGTATTGGTCGTCTGTACTATCAAAGCAATCACTTTGATGAAGCGACGAAGTATTTCCGGGAAATCGTTCAGCAAAGTCCAAATACAAAGTATGCGGAATACTCTGCGAATCTTCTTTTGGATATTTACAATTTGAAGAAAGACTATGTTGGTCTTGAAAAAACAGGTTCTGAGCTCTTGGCAGTTCCATCAATTGCCTCTTCAAAGGCAGGATCGGATATCCGCGGAGTTTTAGAGAAAGCCTCTTTCAAGCGCGGTCAAGATCTTGAGGTTGAGAAGAAATACGGTGAAAGTGCCCTGGTTTTTGAAGCTTTCGCTAAGCAAAATCCTAAATCTTCATTAGCTACAACGGCCTTATTCAATGCCGGTGTGAACTATGACAGAGCAGGCATGACGGCGCCTTCGATTGCGGCCTACCAGGGAGTTGTGAACTCCAAAGATCCGGCTGCAGATAAATTGAAGCTTAAAGCGCGTCGGTTGTTAGCGAAGCAGTATCAGGATTCGGCTCAATTCGAAGAAGCTGCCAAGCTTTACAAAGTGGCAGCCCAAGAAAGTCCCACAGATCCGTTGTCTCCAAATTTGATGTTCAATGCTGCGATCTTGTATGAGGCCCTTGGTAAATCTGATGAAGCCATCCGTGCTTACACCGAATTTACGAAGATGAACAAAAAGCATGCTGATAACGTGGAAGCTTCATTCAGCATGGCCCAAATTCATCGTAAAGCAGGTCAAAACGGTGCCGCCATCGCTCGTTACACAGAATATGTGGAAGGCGGCGGTAAGAGTCCTGAAAAAGTTGTCGAGGCTTCTTACTGGGTGAGTGAGCTTTATGGCAAGCAACGTGCCGTCACTAAATCAAACGAGTGGAAGCAAAAAACTTTAGCGATACAAAAACGCCTGGCTCCGAATAAAAAAGGTCCCGGAGCTGCTTACGCGGCTAAATTAAAGCTGGGCGAAGCGATGGGAACCTTTGCGGAAATGAAAGCAATTAATTTCCCTAAGGATCCAGCGAAACAGAAGGCAGCAGCTGATAAAAAGATTGGCTTGTTGACGAAACTTTCAGGCGAACTTGTGGACGTTATTAAATTCGACAGTGCGGAAGAAATCGTGAGCGCTTTGACGGTATTAGGAGAAGCGAATCAAAATATGGCCCAATCCATTGTGAACGCGCCACTTCCAGCAGGTTTGAATGCGGACGAAACAAAACAGTACAAAGCTGGGGTTGAAAAGTTCGCGGAACCGTTCAATGCCAAAGCGAAAGACAGTTTCAAGGCTGCGGTTGAACGCGGTTGGGAGCTTGAAGTCTATAATGACTCTTATCGCACAGCTTTCGATTATATGAACAGAGTGGATCCAAAGACTTACTATAGCGGCGGAGAAATCAGCTCTGATATTCGTCTTGTGAATTGGATAGGTCAGTAATGAAAAAATTGAATTTAACACTTACACTGATGACGTTTGCAGCTCTTTCAGCTTGCTCTTCGAGTCCTAAAAAAGAGACGAAAGATGCTGTGAGTTCTGCGAAGGTGACTGAAGCTCCGGTGGTTCAGAAAGAAGAACCTGCGGCGCCAGTAGCTGCGCAAGAGCCAGAACCAGAAAAGCCGAAGGCGTCAGTGGTGCCATCGCAGTATGCGGCATTGAATGAGGCTATTAAGGCACAAAGTGACGATAGAATTTATTCAACAGCGACGCATATTCTGACACAGTCACCTAATGATGTGAAAGCCTTGAATGCTCTTTCTATGTATCACTATAAAAAGGGCCGCTTCGAGCTTTCTCGTTATTTGCTAACGAAGGCCATCGTTGCAAGTTCGAAGACGGCGGAGCTTTACTCTAACCTTGGTATAGTCCAGTTAGCTCAAAATGAACGTCGTGAAGCGGTGAAGTCTTTCCGTAAAGCATTGGAAATTGAAAATGATGATCCGGTTGCAGCGGCAAATCTTGGCGCGATTTATGTTCAAGACAAAGACTATGCAAAAGCTGGAATTGTGCTTGAGACCGCCTACAGAAAAGGCGTTCGTGATGCTCGCGTTTTGAATAACTATGCGATTGCCTTGAGTGCGACCGGAAAGATGGACAAAGCTGAGGATCTTTATAAGAACATTCTTAAGGACAGCCCAAACAATAAAGAGTCGATGTACAACTACGCTATTTTGCTGGTTGAGCGCATGGGGAAATACCAAGAAGGTTTAGATCTGATTAACAGACTAAAGTTTGTAGGTGGGCCAGCTGATACTCGCAATAAAATTATTGCTTTGGAAACTAAGGCGAAAGCTGGTTTAAAATAGTATGAAGGGTCGGGTAGGGACAATGATGCAAAGTTTAAAAGTCATTATAGTTTTGTTGGCAGTCACTTTTGCTTTTGAGTTTTCCCGTGCCCAAAACGAACCGATGCTGACTCAAACAACGAGCAGTTCGACGTTGGGAAATAAGACAAGTACTACAACTGTTCGTAAAGAACGTCGTGCGCAGTTGAACTTCGAAGATGAATTGGTCGAAGGTTCAACTCAAAAACCGGAGCTCTTCTATTTGTTCCAGAAGAAGAACTTCAACTACAAACGTTTGATTAAGCTTAGAGAAAACTTTTTACCCGAGATGAGAAGATCAGCAGAAGATGTACAGCGGGTTCGGGGTGGTAATTGAGATCGCCGTTAATATTTAGAATTTTTAAAAACAATCAGCTCGTAGGTGTTAAGCAGTTCGATCAGGATCAAATCGTGATCGGGCATAATGCTGACGTAAATGTCGATTTGGACTCCGATCAGGTGTCACCGATTCACTGTATGATTGAACGCCGTGATAATGGCTTCTACATCTGCGATTTGGGATCACAATCGGGAACCTTTAAAAACGGCCAAGCTGTTCTGGATGAAAGTGTTTCATCTGGCGATGAGCTTGAAATTGGACCATTTAAAATTTCATTCTTTATTGGAGTTCCAAAACCAAGAACGGCACCAGGGGCGCAGCCTTCAGAAGCTGTAACTTCTGTGGCGGCGATTCCGGTGATGCCAGTGGCAAAACCAGAACCGAATATGCCTCCGGCGGCGGTGGTTAAAACTCAAGAGATCAAAGTCACTCCGTCGATTCCTGTTGAAGTGCCGAAGGTTGAAGACAAGCCTGCAATCCCTGTGATGCCAACGCGTCCTGAAATAAAAGCTGGCAAAGGCTCTTTCAAGAAAAAGAAATCAGGAAAAACTTTTGCTCCTGCAAGTGAAATTCAGGATTTAAAAACTTATTTGAAACCAGGGAAAGGCGCCGTTGTCCAAGTGATTGTAGCTTGGAAGGAGCGTATTCTGACAACTTATCACTTCAAAGGGAATAAGCCTGTGAAAGTGAATGTCGGTGGTGATCGTCAAGTGGCATTGCCAGATGGCTTGGCTCCGAAAGGCCTTGCGCTTCTTGATTTCACTGGTGGTCTTAAAGTGAACACGACTGCGGATATGAACGTGGAGATGGTTTCTTCTGCGGGTTTACAACCTGTTGAAGATCTAGCGCGTTCAGGTAAAGCGCAGCGTGCGGGCCAAGGCCACAGCACTCGTGTTGATCAAAATGAAATGCTTTGTGTGACATTGCCAGGTGGGAATTTAACATTGTACGTCCGCTATGTGCCTCAAGGCCCTGTGGTTCCAATGTTGCCACCAATGATGTTGTCAGGTTCTGAGTTAACAGGCGTTGTTATGTCGGTGGTGATGGTGGCCTTGTTGGCCCTCTATATCTCGGCAACGACACCTAAAGATTGGCAAGAAAACAAACAGGAAGACGTGCAAAGAATCGCGCAGGTTGTTTTTAACAAAACACCGACGCCGACTCCAACGCCAACTCCTCCTGCGCCGAAACCGACACCAACGCCGCCACCTCCTGTGGCTGCGACACCTCCACCTCCTGAAAAGAAAGTGGTTGTGGCGGATCAAAATAAAGATGCGCAAAGAAAAGGACCTCAAGCTCCGACGGCTGCGAAAGCGCAAATGGCGGCTCGTGCAAACGAAGTTGCACCGAAGCCAAATGCTAAGGACCGCACAAAAAAATTCACATCGACTCGTCAAGGTGGCGCTGTGAAGACGGGCAATACTGCGGGTGCCAATGCGCAGTCAGCTAATAAAGATCTTTCGAAGGTGGGCTTGTTCAGTGCCTTCGGTGGCGGCGGAAATCGTGCGAACATCGACAAAGCTTATTCTGGAGCGGGTGAAGTTCTAGGTATGGCGGATAAGGCTTCTGGAGCTTCAGGCTTTAACGAAAATCGCGCCGGCGATGATCTGGGATCTAAATTTAAAGATGCGGGAGCTGGCGGAAAAGGCACAGCGACTCAAGGTATTGCAGGCATCGGAACTAAAGGACGTGCTTCAGGTCAATCCGCTTATGGAGCGGCAGACGGCTTTGGTTCGAAAAGTTCTGTGGCGATTGCCGGTGGTGGTTTCGAGGAATCATTCGATGCGACGATCGACAAAGAAGCAATTCGCCGTGTGATCCGCGCAAAACTTCATGAAGTAAAAAGCTGCTATGAAAGAGCACTGAATACTTTAGAGAAGGGTCGCAAGCTTGAAGGTAAAATCGTCTTGGGATGGGAGATCATCGAAAAAGGACAAGCTCGGAATGTCAGCATTAAGAGTTCGTCTTTGAACAACTCTACGGTTGAGAATTGTATTCGCGACCGTTTGGCAAGTTGGATTTTCCCAGAGCCACCGCCAGGCCTGGTGGCTGAAGTGAAGGCGTACCCGTTCGTGTTTAACCAACAGAACTAGGTCGCTTTAAGAATAAGGTTTTTAATTTTTAAATTTATAGAATTTTAAAGTATTTTAAGGAGAACTCCATGAACCCAACAGTAACAGCAGACAACATGAATTTTCTTCAGCGCGCTTTCGCTGAGGGTGGTTTCGTCATGTACATCATTGCGGTTATCGCGATTCTTGCGATCATCGTAATCGTAGACAGACTGATGAAATTGAAAAACCTTTCGGTGGATAAAAAAGAATTCACTGATCAAATCTTCCGTATGGTTGTGGCCGGAGATCTTCGTCAAGCCGTTAGCTTCTGTGATGCTCGTCCGGCTCCATTGACGAACACAGTTAAGGCTGGTTTGGTTCAAGCAATGAACAAACGCCCTGATGAAGAAATTCAAGTGGCGATGGATGCAGCCGTGATGAGAGAAATGCCAAAAGTTGAAGGTTGGGTTTCATTCCTGGCTGTGTTTGGTAATATCGCGGTTCTAGCGGGTCTTCTTGGAACGATCATTGGTATGATCGGTTCATTCCGCGCGGTGGCGGCAGCCGATCCTGCAACGAAAGCGTTGGAACTTTCAGAAGGTATCTCGCATGCCTTGAATTGTACTGCTTTCGGTCTTGGTGTAGCGATCACTTGTATTATCGCTTACGGTTTGTTCCAGCATCGCATTCAAAAAACAGAGAATGAAGTTGTAGAAACAAGCATGACTCTTTTGAACCTAGTGGTAGCAAACAGAGAAAAGATCAGAGATTAGACCGACCTGTATTCCGACCCTGTCGGAGTAGGAAGTTTACTTTGAGTATTTAGTTTAATTTAGGTAAAGGGCATAGAATTATGGCTCACATAGATGGTGGCGGTTCGAGCGGTAGAGAACGGAATATCGAGTTAAATCTCGTTCCCGTAATCGATTTGATGAGTGTTCTCATCACGTTCTTGCTTATCACTGCAGTATGGACTCAAGTGTCCATGATTCAAATTGGCAGTTCTTTGTACGGAAAGAAATCTGATACACAACCGAATCCGACACCGCCGCCAATGGCCGATGTTGTGTTGAAAGTTGATGTGAAAGAGATCGGATATGTTTTAACTGTTGGGAAACAAGTGATCAGTCTTCCAATGCAAAATGGCCAATTTGATGACGCAGGTTTGATCGCGCAATTGCAAAGAGTGAAGCAGCTTTATCCTGAAAAAGTGGATGCAGTTGTGACAGTTGCAGATGCAATGCCTTATGAACAGCTTATTAAGGCTATGGATAACCTTTTAGGTTCTGGCTTTTCAGCAATATCCGTAGCAACAGGAGCGGCGAACTAATGGCGATATTTAGACCGGGCGAAAGACACCGCTATCACAATATTTTAAGTAAGAAAAAAAGCAAACGTGGCGTGACCGCGATCCTGTCTTTGACAGCGATGGTGGATATGTTCACGGTTCTAGTTATCTTCCTTTTGCAAAACTACAACACAACAGGAGAAATCCTGTATATTCCTAAGGAAGTGACTCTTCCGAAGGCATCCAGTGTTCGTGAACTGAAACCAGCCCATGTGGTGACTATTTCTAATAAAGAAATTCTTCTTGATAAAGATGTGGTTGCGACTTTTGATGAAGTTAAAAATTTGGGTGCGGACGATTGGAATATTCCAAAGCTAAAAGAACAACTGACTGACGCATTGGCGAAATCGAAAACTGAGGCGGAAGGTAAGTTGCAAAATAAAATCCGTGATGTTGTGGAAACAACAAAGGGCCAAGATGGTACTGAGGACCCTAATGCATGGAGCAAGGTAACTATCCAGGCCGATAAGGGTGTGGATTTCCTTACAGTTAAAAAGGTTTTGTACACTGTCACTGAAGCGGGTGCTGGCGAGATCAATTTCGCCGTGACAAAGCTTCCTCAAGAGCCAGTTTCTAACTAATTGGCTCTTCATGCTCCGATTTCCTCGGAGCATCTTGCCTTGGCTTGACCGAAATAAGTGGTATACACTGATCTTCTCGGGCGAGGAGCTGGTCGTTCTAAATATGAAAAACATCAAGAATATCGTTTTTATTGGACTTCTGATTTTCCTCTTCGTAGAGGTCTTGATTGTCTTTCCGTCCAAATTAGAACACGAGGACGACAATGCTGTGCGTGCTCGCGTAGAGGCTCAAGAGCGCCGGAAGCAACAGAATATTGCCGAAGGAAAAGATGGGGTTGATCCGACTTCAACTGTAGCGGAACAACGCATGGGTGGTGTTCACTTAGTTGAAAGTCAGCAAGGTCTTCGTGATTGGGAGCTTTTTGCAAACTCAGCAGAGGGCAGCCAATCCGCAGGAACTTGGAAATTGCATCAGGTCCGTGTTCTTTTCTATAACAAAGAAAAAGTTGAGTTCACTGTTACCGGAGATCAAGGAACTATTGATGCAAAGTCGAAGGACTTAAGTATCATCGGCAATGTCACAACAAAATCTGTGAATGGTTATAGTTTCCTGACGCCATCGGTTTATTACTCCTCATTAAAAAGAATCATTCAAAGTCCTGAAGAAGTGACGATGAAAGGTCCTAAAGACACGACTGGCGAAGGACTTTTGTTAAAAGGTCGTCGTATGGAAGTGTTCGTCGATGATTCCAGAATGATCATTAAGGAAAATGTGACCGCGCGGAAACCAATGAAAGAGGGTAAAGCCTTTGATATCGTTGCCGATGGCGCTGAGTTCAGCGGTAAAAGTCGCGAAGCTAGGTTTCTTGGGAAAGTCCGCATGACCTACGATAATATGCGACTTGAAGGGCCTGAGGCCTCTTTCCTGTATGACAGTGGCGCTTCGATTTTAAGTTCTGTGACTGTGAAGGGCGGCGTGAAGGTCAGTGATGCTGACAAATTCGCGACGGCCCAGACGGTGAACCTGGACCTTTTAGCAAATAAATATGTTTTTAAAGGCAGCCCGAAGATCATTCAAAATAATGACGAGCTGAGCGGCGAGGAAATCATCTTTCTCGATGGCGGAAAAAAGGTTAAGATCGAAAGAGTACGCGCGAAGATGGAGAATAAAAAACGATGAGTATGCTCACCATCAAGGACATTTCAAAATCTTTTAAAAAACGTAAAGTCGTAGATGGCGTTTCGTTCTCTGTGGAGTCCGGTCAAGTTGTCGGTCTTCTTGGGCCCAATGGTGCCGGGAAAACCACTTCTTTCTACATGGTTGTAGGAATCATTCAAACAGATACGGGTTCGATCAATTTGGATGAAGAGGATATTTCTGACTTGCCAATGTATAAACGCGCTCGTGTGGGTTTAAGCTATTTGGCTCAAGAACCTAGCATCTTTAGAAAATTGACTGTTGCTGAAAATATCACGGTTTCTTTGGAAGCTCATGGGTACAGCGGCGCTCAACGTGCAGAAAAATTAGAGCAACTTATTGCTGACTTCCGAATTGATCATATTCGAGACAGTTATGGTTATTCATTATCAGGGGGCGAGCGACGTCGTGTAGAGATCGCTCGGGCCTTGGCAGGATCGCCAAAATTCCTTCTTTTGGATGAGCCCTTTGCGGGGATCGATCCGATTGCGGTCGCAGACATTCAAAATATCATCCGCGAACTTAAGGCCAAAGGTATAGGAGTTCTGATCACCGATCATAACGTGCGTGAGACTTTAGGTATTTGCGATTATGCTTATATACTGAAGGATGGGAAGATCCAGGTTAGCGGAAGTTCTGATGAAATCGCTAATTCTGAATTAGCTCGTAAGTTCTATCTTGGAGAACACTTTAAACTTTAGGGCATAGGCCACAGGCTGTGCTGCAGTAGCGTTTAGTAAGAAAGGGAATTCAATGGCTCTTAGACAGACCATGAACCTGAGCCAATCTCTGGTCATAACTCCACAACTGCAACAAGCTATCAAGCTTTTGCAAATGTCACGCATGGAGTTGGAATCAGCAGTTCGTTCAGAGATCGAAGAAAACCCAATTCTTGAAGAAGCAGAGATGCTGAAGGACGATGATCTTCAGCGTACGAAAGAAGCTATTGCCGAAGTAGATCCAAGTGTTGGTGAGGCAGCCAACGATCAACATTCCCAAGATCCACAAAAACAAGATGAGTTTGAGTGGGAATCCTACATAGAAGCCAATCAAAAGCCTCCACAATCTGGGATGGCGGGTTCTGAAGAGATCATGAATTATGAGAACGTCATCACGGCGTCTCAAACTTTGCATGATCATCTTTACTGGCAAGTTAAAATGAACGGCTTTTCTGAAGAAGAAGAGCGTGCGGCAGATGCGCTTATTGGCGCGATTGATGATGACGGTTATATCAAGGTACCGCTTGAGCAAATTGCAGAAGAAGAAAAAATGGAATTGGGTCTTCTTGAGGACACTCTGACATTGATTCATGAGTTCGATCCTCCAGGTGTGGGTGCCCGTGATTTGAAAGAATGTTTGTTGGTTCAAGCGAAACTTCTTCAAGAAGACACGCATGATCTCGTTCATCTTTTAAACAATCACTTAAAAGATCTGGAAAAAAAGAACTACGATGCAATTGCCAAGGCGATGAGCCGTGAAGTGGAAGATATCATCGAGATGTGTAAGATCATCTATGCGATGGATCCGAAGCCGGGCAGAGCTTATGCAAGCTCTGACACACACTATGTCACTCCGGACGTTTACGTCTACAAAGTCGGCGAAGATTATGTGGTTTCGTTGAATGAAGACGGCCTGCCACGTTTGAAGATTTCTAACTTCTACAAAAACATGTTGAAGGGCGGAAAATCAACGGGCGATAAAACACAAGATTATATCCAAGAAAAGCTTCGTTCAGCTGTGTGGTTGATTAAATCCATCCATCAAAGACAAAGAACGATCTATAAAGTTGCAGAGTCTATTGTAAAACATCAAAAAGAGTTCTTTGAAAAGGGCTCTGAGCATTTAAAGCCGATGGTTTTGCGAGATATTGCGAACGATATTGGTATGCATGAATCGACAGTTTCCCGCGTGACCACTGCGAAGTATGTGCATACACCGCAAGGTATTTACGAGCTTAAATACTTCTTTAACTCTGGTATTTCGTCATCGGATGGTGATTCGTTGGCAAGTGAGTCTGTGAAAGTAAAAATCAAAGACTTGGTTGCTAAGGAAGATACAAAAAATCCATTGTCAGACCAAAAGATTGTGGACTTGCTAAAGGTTGAAGGAATTCAAATCGCACGTCGTACCGTAGCTAAATACCGCGACATGCTTAAAATTCTTCCTTCTTCTCAGCGTAAGAAGTACTTCTAGCGAAGACCGGTTTTATTTAAAATTTAAAAGGGATTAAAACTCTCAGGCAGTCCTCGCTCTTTATTGATCGGGGACTTTTTGTTTTTCCATGGTTCGACGGGTGATTGTCTTTTTTTAGACTATTTGTCTTAACTGTGGAACTCGATTTTAATCCCTTTTAAATTTTAAATAAAACCTCTTTGCTGAAAAACTTTTTACTTTGATCAGAACTCGAATTTTCCGTGGTTGTGACGAATTTCTTTGTGCTAATATTTTGATGTTAAACTTAGAAAAATGAACGCCGCAGAGAAAGGTACAGACTTACTTTTGGGAAGCAAGAATATCTAACCGGACGAGCCAAGCCCCAAAAGTAAGTTTGTACCTTTCTCCCAAAGTCTCTAAATACCACCTCAGGAGAACTCCATGAATCTAAAATCCCTCATCCGTGACGTCCCCAATTTCCCCCAAGAAGGCATTTTGTTCCGAGACATGACTCCACTTCTGCAAAACGCAGATGCTTTAAACTTCGTTTCACAAAACCTGGTTCAAGAGGTCGACTTATCGCAAATCGATTATTTCGCCGGAATTGAATCTCGTGGTTTCATCTTGGCTTCACATATGGCGGCAACCCATCGCAAAGGTTTCCTGCCAATTCGTAAAGCGGGGAAACTGCCTCCTCCAACAAAGAAAATCAGTTATGCTTTGGAATATGGAACTGCAGAGATCGAACTTCCGCTCGGATCTGGGCGCATTATGATCGTGGACGATGTTTTGGCCACTGGTGGCACTTTGCAGGCGGCTATTGATTTAAGTACTTTGGCTGGATATAAAGTTGAATCCGTTGCGGTGTTGGTGAATTTAAAGTTCCTCAACAAAATGAAATTTAATAACAAAGAGGTTTTCTCCCTTGTTCAATATTAAAGATGTCGCATTATTGATGGCTCTTTCCAACGAGTCGCAGGGACTTTTCGAGAAAGAAAACATTCCTGTGGTCTATACGGGGATTGGTAAAGTGAATGCTGCGTTGACGGCTATGGATGTGATTCATAAAACTCACTGCAAAGTGATCATCAATCTTGGGACGGCAGGAAGTGGTAAATTTAAAACCCATGACTTGATCGAAGTTTCTAGTTTTGTTCAAAGAGACATGGATATTTCGCCATTAGGCTTTAAAATCGGTGAAACTCCCTTTGATCCAATTCCTGGGGCAGTGGATTTGATTCCTTATTTTCCAGAGTTACCCCATGGTGTTTGCAGCACCGGAGATAATTTTGAAACGGGCACGCCGAAGCTTCCGTCAGACTTGGTCGACATGGAAGGCTATGCGATTGCGAAGGTTTGCAGAAAAATGGGCGTGCAGATGATTTCGTTAAAGTATATTACGGACGGCGCGGATCATAATGCCCACAATGATTGGGCTGCGAACTTGATTCCGGGATCACAAAAATTGTTGGAATACTACAAGAAGATGGTGGAGCTCTCTTAAACGAGGGCCCCACGCAAGGCTTTAGCGAACGCCTTCCTGAGTGGAGCCTTTCAGAGTCTCTCTGGCGCTGCCCTTATTTGTTAGTTTTGACTTCTCTGCGGCTGTGACCATTTGATCGAAGCAATTTCCTTTTTTCGAATCAGCTCCAGCGCAACACATAGCAACCGCAGCCATGGCGCGCTCTTCTGGAAGAAGGGCCTTGTCTTGAAGTTTCGCCGCGTCTTTTCGACTAAAACGAGCAATCGATTCTGAACTGACCACTCCGTTTTTGACTTTTACAACAGAGCCCACAGTGGGCATTTTTTTACTTGTAATCGCCGAGCAGATTGAAGCAGGATGTTGAGTGCCCACGGTGACTTGCGAGATACTGCCATCTTCGTGATAGAGGGTCACACTTTGAGGTTGCAAAGATTTGTTGGTAACAGCGGTTTCAGTTCCACTGCAAATCCAATTTTCTCCGCCTTCTTCTCTAAGAGAAGTAGAGTAAAGATCTTCTGGCGCTGAGTTGCAGTTCACATCAATTCCGATCAAGTCCTTCGCTGCAAATAATTGCTTCACTGAAGAGATGGTCTCTGCATCCAAGCTCGCAAGCCCATCCTTTTTAACGTACTGATCATAAAGGCGGGCACCGATCCATTTTTTAGATTCCTTGTTCCAGCTTTCTACAAGGCGTTCAATTAAAACAGAAGGATTTCCAGTGGCCGCATAAGCTGTAGAGCCAAGTAAGAGTTGAAACGGCGAAGACAAAGAGGCTTTGTTTTGCAAAACACGTTCAATATATTTCAAACGCTCGACAGGATTGCGATAAGGTCTGACATCCGCTGCCTTGCCATTGATTTGTGCCGTCCCATCTTCGCGAAACTGTAAAGAGTACTTTCGATCTTCCCAAGAGAATTCCATTTTTTGGTCAATGGTTGAAACCTTAGAGAGAGGTGGAGTTTTGAATGCGGCGATCTCATAGTGAGCATTTTTCAGCAGAACGAGCTCTTCCGTGGAAAAACTTTTTTCGAGAGCCTGCGGATCTGAAAAATGCAAATAGAAGGCTTGTAGCTTTTCAAAGCTTTGCATTTTCAATTTATCCAGGGGACGAGAGTTGGCGTTTGTGCTCAGTAATAAAGCAGTCAAAAATAATTTTGTTTTCATAGGAGCTGTATCGGAATTTTACGGTTTTTATTGAACTGATGTCTCAGACAGGGATCGTCAGAATGGCCCTTAAACTTCCTCATCTTTGGTCGAGGTTTTCCGATAAGTTTTTTATGAAATCATCCGTGCAGTTTTTGGTCTTGATGTTTGTCGCCCTCTCGGGCCTGTCACTTGGATACTTGCAAGGTCCTTTCAGCTCCAAAAAAGAAATAGTTATGAGCAAAGAGGAATCTCAGAAGATTCGTGAGAAGGCGCATTTTTATTTCTTGATGAAAAACTACCAAGGGGCCTTGGATCTAACCGCAGCGGTTCCCGCGAGTGCCCCTGACTATCAGCAAATACAAATCATTCGTCGCATGGCTCAGTATAAAATCAAGAAAAACATGGGAAATCCCGTCAGTGCCTCGCAACCCTGGGATTATCACTCTTATCCTGCGGCGGTTCGGGATTCTTTATTTGATTCACTTTATGCCAGCTCTGAAGGTCATTGTTTGGAAGCCTACAAACATATGCAAGTTGTCGATAAGTACACCAATGTTGTCTACAACGACTGGATTTATAACAACTGCAAAGAGACCCGTGACAAACGTCAACCAGCCTCCGAGAGAGCTTTAAAAATATTAAAAGTAGACGTGAAAGCTCGCGTTCCCACTCAAAAAAGTGGTTCAGAAAATTAACCGAAAATAAAAGTTAATGGGTCTCAAAATAAGGCTCATCTTTGGTCGGGCTGGACCGATAAGTTACCTAAGATAAACAGGCTGCCTTGAAAGGGGTGGCTAAGAGGAGAAAAACATGAAACTCAACTATACCTTTAAGCATCTTGATCATTCTGATTCTCTAGAAACTTATACAGATGAAAGAATGTCGGAGATTGGGAAGTTTCTGCTTAGAGATGGTTACGGCAGCGTTTACTTTAGCAAACAGAAAAATGAATTCTGTGTTGAAGTCTCTGTGAATACCAAAGAAAAGTACTTTAAAGCCTCAGCCTTCGGAATGGATATTTACGCCGCCGTTGATTCCGCGGTCGAAAAGTTGGAAAAACAGTTTCTTAAAAACTGCAAGCAGTTCAAAGATCATAAAAAGCCTGAGCTGTCTAAAGAAGGCCGCTTGGAGACCGCTTTGAGACTTAGAAAAGCAGCCTAATTTCATATATTTATAAATTTATTTTGATTAAATCTTAACAACAAAACAATAAAAGGTGGTTTAGTGCCACCTTTTATTGTTTAATGACTTATATGTCAGATGTACGACCTCAGAACGTTTCGGAAAATTGGTTGTTCACATCCCTAGTGGCCGATGACGATCATACTAGAACCTACAAGTACCGGTTGCTAGTGGTGATCACTTTCGTTACAGGGCTCTTGATGTGGACCTATGCTTTTATCGCCTCTTTTTTTGTAAAAGGCACGGTTTTGCCCCTCATTGGCTTTTCATGCGCTATCATGCACATGCTTTCCCCTCTAGTTTATAAGAAAACAAAATCCATAGTGGCGGCCGCTTACAATATGGTGACGGCGGGAATTGTGTTTCAATTTTCCTTCGCTTTTTTCACCGGGGGCTTTTTCTCTTCCACTTTGATTTGGTTGGCAGTGTTGCCAATGATCGTGGGGATCCTAACTAATAAGACTCATGCTATCATTTGGACTTTGCTTTCCACTTTCGGAGTGATTTTGATGTTTATTCTGGATCAAGAGGGAGTATGTCCTCCAGACTCGCTTTCAGAGCTAGGCAGAGTCACTGTGCAGTTCATGATCTCCTTAGGGTTGATTAGCTTGGTGGGCGGCTTTACGCTGTTCTTCATTGAACTGAGCTATTTCTACAGCAACCGCTCTCAAGTGAAGTCCAATCTTGACCCCTAAATGCGAGTTTGATAGCTTCCCCGATCACAATAGAATGGCTACTTCAAGCGAACCTTTCTGGTGAGCTTGAGGTGTTTAAATCACTCTGACTTTATCAGGGTGTAAACAAACTACTCTAGTCAGTTCAACTGACGGAGTGCTAACAATCGAGGACTAAAAGAAGTGAAAAACTATCTTTTTACAAGTGAATCTGTTTCTGAAGGACATCCGGATAAAATGGCCGATCAAGTATCTGACGGCGTGTTGGATGCAATCTTGGCTATTGACCCTAAAGGCCGTGTAGCTTGTGAAACTTTATTGACGACAGGTTTGATCGTTGTTGCCGGAGAAATCTCGACATCAGCAAAAGTAAATATCTCTGAAATCGCCCGTGACGTTGTAAAGCGCATTGGTTACGACCATTCAGATAAAGGCTTTGACTACAAAACTTGCGCAGTGACTGTAGCCGTTGGTCAACAATCTCCAGATATCGCAGTGGGAGTGAAAGAAACTCTTTCTGACGATCAAGGTGCCGGCGATCAAGGTTTGATGTTCGGTTACGCTGTGAATGAAACTCCAGAGTTGATGCCTCTAAGCATCGCAATGTCTCACAAACTTGTGAAAGATCTTTCAGGTCTTCGCAAAGCTGGAAAAGTAGACTGGCTTCGTCCAGATGCTAAATCTCAAGTGACTGTTCAGTATGAAGATGGCGTTGCAAAACGTATCGATGCAGTTGTTATCTCAACTCAACATGCTGACCATGTTTCAAATGCGACAATCAAAGAATTCATCATGGAAGAGCTTATTAAAAAATCTCTCCCAACTAACTGGATCGACGCTAAGACAAAATACTACATCAATCCAACTGGCAGATTCGTAACTGGTGGCCCTATGGGTGACGCTGGTTTGACTGGCCGTAAAATTATCGTAGATACCTACGGTGGTCACGGTGCCCACGGCGGTGGTGCGTTCTCTGGTAAAGATCCTTCCAAAGTGGATCGTTCCGCGGCTTACGCAGCTCGTCACATCGCAAAGAACATCGTAGCAGCTGGCTTGGCAGACAAATGTTTGCTTCAAGTAGCTTACGCGATCGGTGTTGCGGAGCCAGTGAGCATCTCAATCAACGATTTCGGTACAAGCAAAGTGGGTTCTGAAGTGTTGGAACAAGCGATCCGTAAGGTTTTTGACTTGCGCCCAGCTAGAATCACAAAAGATTTGGATCTTTTGAGACCAATTTACTCTCCAACAGCTGCTTACGGCCACTTCGGTCGCACTGAAGAGACGTTCACTTGGGAAAAATTGAATAAAGTAGAAGAACTTAAAGCGGCTGTAAAAGGTCTCGTTTAATAATTCTCTGCCAACCCTGCATAACAGGGTTGGTCAAAAAGGTTCGTCCGCAAGGCGGAGGGGTTTTCGCGCAATGGAGTCGTGGCAGCGCCACGGCGAAATGAAGTGAAAGCCTCAACACTAAAATAGCAGGACGCTATTTCAGCGCGTTAGCCCGAAGGGCTGAAGGCAGGAGCCTTCAACAACGCAGTCGGATGAGCCTTTTTCACCAAGCCCCGTGCAATTACCCAGAACTATTATATAATGGCGCAAATGGATCCTAAGTTTATACGTAACTTCGCAATTATTGCTCATATCGACCACGGCAAATCAACTTTGGCTGACGGTCTTCTTTCAGCAACTGGTTCACTTTCTGATCGTGAAAAGAAAGAACAGTTCTTGGACAACATGGAACTTGAGCGTGAGCGTGGGATCACTATTCTCGCCAAAAACACGTCCGTGTTCCCCGCGGGC
>CAZPYX010000002.1:0-27849 GCA_964590635.1 uncultured Bdellovibrio sp. | reverse complement strand
CATGTATCAGATCAATTTGATCGATACACCTGGGCACGTGGACTTCTCTTACGAAGTGTCGCGTTCTTTGGCTGCTTGTGAAGGCGCGATCTTAGTGGTCGATGCAGCACAAGGGGTGGAAGCGCAAACCCTCGCAAACGTTTATCTTGCGATGGAAAATAATCTAGAAATTATTCCTGTTCTGAACAAAATCGATTTGCCATCAGCAGATCCAGAGGGCGTTGCAAGACAGATCGAAGACACTGTCGGTCTTGATACGACCGGAATCATTCACGCGTCGGCCAAGGAAAAAATCGGCATCACTGATATTCTTGAGGCGATCGTTGAAAAAGTTCCTCCGCCAAAGGCCGACCGCACGCTCACTCCGCGTGGATTGATTTTCGATTCTTGGTTCGATGCTTATCAAGGCGTTGTAGTCTTGGTGCGTATGATGGACGGGACAATTAAAAAAGGCGACAAGATCAAATTCATGGCCACGGATCGTGACTATGAAGTTTTGCGCATGGGTAAATATAAACCATTCCCTGCCCCGCAAGATACTCTTGAGGCCGGCGAAGTGGGCTTTATCATTTGCGGTATCAAAGATATTCGTGACGTGAAAGTCGGCGATACTGTCACTGGCGCAAAACATCCAGCCACTGAACCTTTGGCAGGTTTCCAAAGAATCAAGCCGATGGTATTTGCTGGTATTTTCCCGGTTGTTGCTTCTGAATATGAAAGCTTGAAAGATGCTTTGGATAAACTTTGCTTGAATGACTCTTCATTGTCATTCGAGGTTGAGAAATCCGCAGCACTTGGTTTCGGTTATCGTTGCGGTTTCTTGGGACTTCTTCATATGGAGATTGTTCAAGAACGTTTGGAGCGTGAGTTCAATCTGGATTTGATCACGACAGCTCCAACGGTTGTTTACCGAATTACACAAACTGATGGCTCTGTCATGATGTTGGAAAATCCATCCGGAATGCCAGATGAATCAAAGATCGCTAAATTTGAAGAGCCTTACGTGAAGGTGACTTTGCATACTCCCACTGAATATATCGGTGGCATTTTAAAGCTTTGCGAAGACAAGCGCGGCGCTCAGCTTAAGATGGAATATGTGAATGAGAAAAAAGTGATCATTGAATACAAGCTTCCGATGAATGAAATGGTTATGGATTTCTATGACCGTTTGAAATCAATTTCCAAAGGTTATGCATCTTTGGAATATGAATTCCTGGGCTTTGAAGAAGCAGATCTTGTGAAGTTGGATATCCTGATTAACTCTGAGCCGATCGATGCTTTGTCATTGATCGTGCACAGATCGAAAGCGGTAACACGCGGTCGTAAATTGCCTGAAAAGATGAAAGAACTCAACCCTCGTCAACAGTTCCAAATCAATATCCAGGCCGCAATTGGATCAAAAATTATTGCCCGTGAAACTCAAGGGGCGATCAGAAAAGACGTTACTGCCAAATGTTATGGTGGTGATATCTCTCGTAAGCGTAAACTTTTGGAGAAACAAAAAGAGGGTAAGAAGCGCATGAAGGCCGTCGGCAATGTCGATGTGCCTCAGGAAGCATTCTTGGCCATTTTGAAAGTCGAGGACTAGCAGCATGAGTAATCAGCAAAAACCACCACCATGGGACTGGCGCACAAAACATTTTTGGACTGAAGGTTGGGGATCTCTATTCCTGGCTGTGTTCATTGCTTTGTTTATTCGTTGGGGCTTCGTTGAAGCTTACGTGATCCCTTCAGGATCTATGCTTCCATCGTTGTTAATTCACGATCACATCTTCGTGAACAAACTGACTTATGGATTGCGTGCACCATTCTCTGAAAATTGGTTGGTGAAATTCAACGAACCAAAACGCGGCGAAGTGATCGTATTCAAATACCCTAAGGACATGAGCACGTTCTTCATCAAACGTATCGTGGGTGAGTCTGGCGACAAGATTTACTATGAAAATGGAACGCTTTATATCAACGACAAACCTGTTGAAAAGAAAGTGCCTGCCAATCTTGATGACTTCGCTTGGTTGAGAGACGCAGACTTCACTCGTGATGGCAACATCAACGACAGTAAAAATAACTACGTTGAATTCACTGAAGCTCTCCCTCCTGGTAAAGGTGAGGAAAAAGGCAAAGACCATGCGATCCTTCTTCGTAAGGGCGATGTCTATGAAACTTTTGGCCCGGTGACTGTTCCTGAAGATCATTTGTTCGTAATGGGTGATAACCGTATGAACTCTTCAGACAGCCGTGTTTGGGGTTTCATGCCGAAGCAAAATATTTTAGGTCGTGCGATGTTCGTATGGCTTAGCTGTGAAGAAACAATCCCAGCACTTCCATTCCTTTGTAACCCGACGACAATCCGTTGGGGCCGTTTCTTCCATCAAGTTAACTAAATTTGATGGAGCAACCAACTCAGCAAAGAAATTTAAAAGGAACGTGGAATCAAGCGATTCTAACGTTCCTTTTTCCGATCTTGCTAGTTCTGAGCGTGCGCTGGGCCTTTTATGAGCCCTTTGTGATTCCTTCGGGAAGCATGATTCCCAATCTCTTAATTCATGACCATATTCTGGTGCAAAAATTTGCCTTTGGTTTGCATCTTCCCTTTAGTGACAAATGGATTTTCCAATGGACCAAACCAGAGCGTGGCGAAATCGTCGTTTTCAAATATCCAGAAAATCCTGATGTCTACTACATCAAACGCTTGATCGGTCTTCCCGGCGACGAAGTGATTGTGCAAGATGGCCATATCACGGTGAACGGAAAGAAGTGGGACTTAGCTCCGATTGCTTATCCCAATGCAGAGACTGGTTTTGCCTATTACGATGAGTCTATTGATGGCGCTCCACATGTGGTGCGTTTTATGACTCCAGAAGTGGTTGAGGGCTTGGGACCTAAAGTTTACAAAGTTCCCAATGATCACTTCTTCTTCATGGGTGACAATCGTGATCAATCCAGCGATTCTCGCTATTGGGGATTTGTTAAAAATGATTACCTAGTGGGAAAAGCCTGGTTGATCTGGCTTTCTTGCGAATCCACTTTGCCTTCAATGACCTTCGTCTGCGATCCCTCACAGCTTCGTTGGAATCGCTTCTTCTTAAAACTTAAATAACTCGTCTGACTCTGGCTTGCTGGCGTAAGTGCTATTCCAGAATAGGATGGAGTCCGTAAACTTTGTCCTTAGGAAGAGCATTGAAGTGCCACCACTCATGTTCTAAAACTTTAAAACCCTCAGTCTCTAGCAACTTTCGCAGCAGCAGACGGTTGTCGAGTTGTTCTTGGGTCAGTTCACCTGATTTTAAAAAATGATTTTCTAACTTGGGTTGGGCCAGGTCTCTGAAATCATCAAAGCCGGTTCCCATATCTAAAAGTATTCCATCGCGAGTTTGCAAAGTTAAATCCAAAGCCATGCCGAAGTTATGCAAAGATCCTGGTTCAGGAGCCGCTACGTAATTATGGAATGGAGTGCCTTTAAGATGATCATAGAATTGCGCCTGAATACTGCGTGGACGAAGAGCATCCCAGACATGAAATTGCAAATGGGAATAGTTCCGACGCAAATTCGCACAGGCTTTAGAAAACATATCTGCGGCAAGAGGAGACATAAAACAACGAGTAAAGCCGCCATAAACATCTGCATTCATGAAGTTGTCTAAAGTAGAGTATTTTAGATCCAGAACGACTTCACTGGAATCTTTGATTTCAGTGAAGTTTTGTTCAATCCATTGGATATGAGTTGCGAATGAGTTCATGTCTATAAGATTACAGGATATCGCGGCCTTCCATCAATCGAAACGTGAGTTCACGGCCTTTAGATATTTGTAATTTCGCCAAGAGCTTTCTCTAATATCTCTAGGCCCTTGTAGTCTTGCTCTACGATAGTGAAGGCCTCAAGAAGAACGGCGGTCTTAAGTTGCTCCTTGGGTTTTGATTTTTCCTCATAGCTAGCCAGTTTGATGAAGCTTTCAAAGCTTTTTAGGGTTTCGGCGATAAAAGCCTGATATGACTCTTCAGTCACATTAATGGCCTGCATAGAGAAGCCCTTGCGAGAAGTTGTTTCATTTTTCGGAGCATAAAGACGCTCGGAAATATTTTGAATAAAAAAGCTGGCAGAGTTTTGAATCAAACTTTCGTAATGAGCTTTTGCCAAGGGACCATTTTCAAGTGAAGGAAGCTGCTTGAAAGAGGGCTTTGCCTTGAACTTGGAGTTCACCTTAATAAGCTCGTGCTTTTCTAAACCCAAGAGATATTTATCCGTAGATTTTTGACTCAGCTTATACTTCTCAGCGATTTGTTCAGGAGTGTTATCATAGAGCTTTACGAGGTAAGCTAGAAAGTTCTTGTTCTTAGCCAAAAAAATCTGCTGCTCTTCTGTGAAGCGCTCAATTTTTTCCGATGCCGTCTTTGTTAAAGTTTCTAGATCAGTCAGACTGACATCTAAAATATCACACAGCTCAAGAAGTCTTGAAAGAGTCAGTTCTTCATCGCCCAGAATTCTTTTGATTGTCGGCACTGAACATTGAAGTTCCTTGGCGACATCTTCGTAGGTCATTTTTTTCTGTTTCAACAAATCTTTGAGAGTGCTTTTGAGCTGTTGAATTTTGAAGTTATTCATAGGAGATCCTTCTATCGAGCTGAGTAGTCATATTCTTCAACAACAATCACAACGCCGCGACCGAGGCTATGAAGATGGTGAAAAGAGTGGGACTTTAAGTTGCTACGACCGCTCATAAGTTGCTGGAAAAGACTCATCACAATTCCTGTAAGCGTTTTCATTCTCAGTTCCTTGTAGGGAAGCTCAGGCTTATTCCTTAGCTCTTTCTTTAAACTGCCAGACCTTGCCGAGGTTCTCAAGGGTCGCTTTTATGGTATCATAATGTGATACAAAACACCTAAAAATGGCTAAAATATCATAAAATAGATCTAAAATTGATACCAATTAGATCCTATGACGAACCTCCAAGACTAAGCTCGTTTGCGCCAGTTGTTCAATTTTGCGATCGATCAGGATTCTATTGTCACTATCCAGATTGGCATCCCACTCATCAAGAAGAAGAACAGGGGGAGGATTGAGTGCGATGAAATCTAAGTGTTTTAAAATACGTTCCCCCGTGGACTCACAGCCCAGCTCGCTATCTATTTCTAGGGAGGGACTTGAGGGAAGATAGAATGATTCGGGTAGGGAGTCGTTCAGATGGACTAAGAGTGTCGACTTTCCAGCGCCATTGTCTCCAGTGATCAAAATGCGTCCTTGAGAGATAGTTGTAAGACTTTTCTCAAAGTGCTCAATGGAGTTCAAAGGCCAGCCGTTCACTTGAATTTTTTCTGTTTTGATTCTAGAAATTAAATCCGTTTCTGAGAGATGTGAACTTTCCCAGTAACTTTTAAAGCGTGCGGTGAAAGTATTGAGATTCGTAATTTGTTGAAAGACCGAGCGATAGTTCGCAAGAATAGTGATTTGTTTTGGAATGGTGACCATCAAGCCAGCTAAATACGAAGCATCTCCGAGGTGTGCCACGATCAAGTAAGCAATCAATGCAAAGATCGGCAGACAAGACACAATCGTGAGAATTAAAACCAGAAGCTCTGTTTGATAGTTCGCTTTGCCAATAAGTTCATAGGTTTCGTGATAATGGCCTTTAAGGTTGGCACTGTATTTTTCATGAATTTGCGTATTCTTTAAAAATATATTGTCCCAGGATTTTAAAAGGTAGCTCAAGAAAGCCATCTTGCTTTCTTGCTCGTTCTGAATGAGCTGATCAATAGAAGACGCAAGCCGAATGAAAACGAAATATGAAACCATCGCAGAGACCGCAAAAGCCCAAATAAATTTAGAGTCGACAAACACAGAGATGGCTAAAATATTTAAACCGATAGTTAAAACAAAAAGGAAAATATCAAATATCGAAAAGGCAATCGCGGTGAGATAATTTTCCGCTTCTGGGCCAATAGCTGTTTGATATTTCTCTTTCTGTTGATGATTTGGCCAAATTCTGGCACTACCAGCATGTTTTAAAAGGCGCAGCTCGATAAAGGAATAGTATGCCTTAAAGTAGCCCTGCATTTCCGTCTTGCGAAGAAAAACAGTAACGATATGAGGCAGGATCGAAAGAACTAGAAAGGCCATCATATAGAATAGAAACTGCGAAGGCTTGTTCAAGTTTTGTCCACTCAGGCTTAACGAAGCAGTTCCTAGAGCGACTAAGATCTGTTGCACAGTGATCAGTGCAAACATACTCAGAATGAATTTTTTATTTAAAAGTTGGAAGACGGTTTTAATCATAATGACCTCACGGGAGTGACGACACTCCACTCTGCAAATACTAAGTAACGATTCCAGTTAATGACTTGGCGGACACTGTGCCAGTTCGTTTCGTCACAAAAAAATAGAACCATGCGGTTTGCTAAAGGAGAAATCCATTTTGACTCAGATCCCACGGGGTTAGAGTCTTCCTTTTGATGCAGCAAAAGTTCCCCGCCGTTTTCAGGCGTCCAATCACGCCCCAAGTAATAAAGCATCACGAGTGTACGATGATCGATATAGTCAAAATGCGGAGGAAAGGCCGGGGAGTCAGGAGTCATGCGGCGCAGTTGCAGGGCCCCGGTTTTATAAATTGAAAGTTCAGCTCCAGAAATAGTCTCAAGTAAATTTTGAAACTCTTCTGAAAGGATTGTTTCAGCAAGGGCCATGTCAGGCAAAGCGCGAAATTGAATTTGCTCAGGATCTTCGCTGCCAATTTTGAAATCATAAGGCGTAGTAAGTAGGCGTTCTTGCGTCTGCGTAAAATCACGGAGAGTTAGAACATTATCTAAAATGAAGTGCTGCCAAGGCATTTCATATGAAAAAGAATTTTTCTTTAAAAAGGACTGATTTTCTTTTCTATATTTTGGAGAGAGTTGAAGGCTCATGACGAATCCTTAAAATGAAAACGAGCTTTCCCACTCATCTTGCGAAAATGGGAAGGCTCGCAGTGTGATCAATTATTTTTTCTTAAGAAGATCTTGAAGGGCCTGAGGAATTTCTTCTTTATCCAAACCGCGGCGGCCGTTAGCGTTTGAACCTTTTCTTTCTTCGTATGTATAGATCATGGTTTTCTCCTTGTTAGGGGGATGATTCCCGTGTTGGAGAATCACTAAAGCAAGGGGCGAACCACGGAAAATAAGCCGGGAATCGGTCTCGGGTGTCGATATATTAGATCTGAAGGCTTATGAGGACTTGGAAGTCCTACATGGGGGACTCCATTCTTAGATTGGATAATTGCGGATTAAGCGGTTCGTTTTTGCAGCTTGCGCAGCCAAGGGCCGGCGGTTAGGGAGGTTGCGACAGCCATGATGACCAGGATGGTAAACCACATTTCACTGATAAGGCTGCTATGGAAAGCCAGTTGAGCCAAAAGAACTTCCATGGCTCCGCGAGCGCTGAGGGCTACGGAAATAATCCAGGCCTCTTGCTTTGGCAGTTTAAGAAGTTTCGCGGTCAGAAGACCACCTGCGATCTTGGTCGTAAAAGCCAGAGCGATGGTGCCTAGGGCAAGCCAAAGATTGAAGGTCTTCCAGATATTAAGCTGCAGTCCAATGCCGACAAAGAAAATGGGTGCAAAGATCCAACGGCTGGCACCGAAGATGACTCTTGCAAATGCTTCAGGTGTTGGCAGGAATAGTTTCCACAGAACACCGAAGAAGAAGAACAGAACCGGGAAGTGACTCCAAATCCAAGCTGCCTGTTGCTCATGGGGAAGGACATACATAAAACAAATCCATGCCGCAATATCGCAAAGACTTGCAGTCGCAATCACGATTTGTCCAAGAAGGTGATGAAGAAGACTTCTTTCTCGAAGAATTTGAATAATCACCGGCAGCGCCGAAACTGAAAGAGCCGTGGCAAACACCCAGCTACTTGCAAACGTTTCTAAGCCAAAAAGGGGAGCAAGAAAAATTCCTAAAATAAACGGGATAACAAAGGTACCAAGGCTCATTCCCACAACGACTTTTAGGTGTCGGCTCATGCCCATGAATGAACATTCAATGCCAGAGGCAAACAGAAAGCCTGCCGCGCAGATCTTGAACAGAATTGCAGGTGGCGCTGACATATGAAATCCGCTGGGTCCTAGAATCAGCCCCAGCAGAACGTAAATGGGAAAGGACATCATAATAACTAAGCCTCTGTTTCAACGATCCAAGTGTCTGGATCATCGAAGAGTTGCTCAAGCAATTCATCTTCAAAAAGATGATCGCCGGCGAACAGCTCATGCAGGGTCAGAGCTTTTTTTGTAAGCTCTTGATAAGAATAAGTTCGGCTTAGGTATTCATCCTTTGGCATCAGTGGCTTTACTGGCGGCTTGCTCAAAACTTTTTGCCCGTACAAAAGAGTGTCGTAGCTGTAGCTATTGAATACCAAGGCTTCTAAGGCAGTATAAGGAGAGTTCGTGCCGAAGTTACTTGCGCTGAGTGGTGGACGTTGATTGAAAAGGTCAACGATCATCTGAGCATCACCAATATTGGTGTTTTCATTGCACCACTTCCAGTACGGCGTATCGAGTTGCTTATTGTATTTGTAGTGAATGCCTAAGAACCAACGGAACGTGTCCCAGGTAGCTGCGATTTCCTGGTTGATCCCCGCGATGGAAGCATAGTCTGAGTGATTATTCGGCATCAACTTACACAAAGTCATAATGCTATGAACGGCTGTTTGAATCGCGGTTGATTCTAAAGGTTCAACAAAGGCATAAGCATTACCAATAGCAAAAACATTTTTGTTCCAAGCCTGCGCGTGACGGCCAGATCTGAACTCAACCATTTTGTAGTTTTCAAAATGTCCAAATTTAGCGCGCGCTTCCGCGACGGCCGTTGCTTCATCACAGTAAAGAGTTGAATGCACATAGCCGTGGTGATTTTCGCCTCTCATTGGAATTGTCCAGCACCAGCCATTATTCATTGTTGAGCAAGCTGTATAAGGTGCAATCACGCCGTTGTTGGGGCGATCAAAAGTCAAAGCACGGTTGTTGATCAATGTGGAATTAAATGGAATGAACTTTGTCTTTAAAGCTTGGCCTAAAATTTTTGAACGGAAGCCTGAACAGTCGACGTAGAGATCAAAAGAAATTTGTTTTCCGTCGTCGGTTTCTAAAGACGAAACGAACTCTTTGTCATCCAAGTTCACTTTAACAATTTCAGCATCTAAAATTTCGATGCCTCTTTGCTTCACGGTTTTATTCAGGAAGCGAATCAGATTTTTATTGTCGATGTGATATGAGAACGGAATGCTTGGCAGAAGAGACGTTAAAGAACCATCTTTTTCGCGAATCACCGGAATTTTTTTTGCATCCATCAAAACAGAAGCCCAGTTGGCATTGTTGATAGAGTCTTCGTAGTAATAAGATTCTTGTTGGTGGCCTGCAAAGAAGTTGAAGTTGAAATGGTAGTCACCAGGGCAACCCCAGTCGAAACGAATTCCTAATTTTAAGGTAGGCTGAACCTCATGGAAGAAAGTTTGTGGGTCAATGCCCAAGGTTCTATGCAGGAAAGGTACGATTTCGGTGGTGGTGGATTCGCCCACGCCGATGACTGGAATTTTGCTTGATTCGATGACAGAGGTTTTGATTCCAGGGTGAAGTTTTTTTAGAGCCAGGGCCGTCAGATATCCAGCTGTGCCCCCGCCTAGAACGCCAATGGTCTTGATTTCAGTTTTTGGGCATTTTGGGAAATCTAGGTAGCTAAGGTCAAAGGCATTGTCGATATGGTCTGCTGTCGTCGTCATATAGTCTGTCCATTTAGGTATTGGAAATTTTAGGCAATTTGCTATTGAATGAGTCAGATTGCAAAGCAAATCGCCGCACTCAGTCGGAAGAAGGGGTGCTATGGATTTCTTGCATGCTTTGAGAGCGTAAAATCTCTATTTGTAAATTCAGATTTGTTTTAATGGACCAGTGTCCATGCTCAAAGAAAGTCTACTCAATTGCCCTAAAAGTTAGTTAAGATTTCGTTAATGACTCGCTGGCGGGAATATTTGTTAACATTACTAGTGGCTGTGCTTTTTGCGCTCTTTGTGCGCAGTTATCTTGTTACAGCCTACAAGGTTCCCACGGGATCTATGCAGCCCTCCTTGAAGCCTGGGGATTTTATCTTCTCTTCGCGTATGGCCTATGGGGTGCAATTGCCGTTTACTTCTAAAAAAATGGATATGAGCTTTCCTTCCCGGGGGGATTTGGTGGTGTTCAGCTATCCAAATCAGCCAGAGATCAATTACGTGAAGCGGGTGGTGGGACTTCCTGGGGACCGCGTGCAAATTAAGCAAGGCCGTTTGATTTTGAATGAAGAGGCGTTGCAGTACGAAAAGCTTGTCGATACAAAAATTGATAATCCAAATCACGAGCTCTTTGATGTCTTTAGCGAGCAATATAAAGAGTCCCAATGGCGTGTGATCTTTCAAAAGCATGATGAAGACAAGGATTTTGGTCCCATCGTTGTTCCTCCTGGAGAGGTTTTCATGTTGGGGGACAACCGCGACGCCAGCGATGATTCCCGTTACTGGGGCACGGTTCCAGCCACTCAGGTCGTAGGGAAAGTTGTTTTAATTTGGTTGTCTTTGGACTGGCAGCGAAAATGGGGCGGAGAGCGCTATCCTTCGGTGCGTTGGAATAGAGTTTTTCTTCCCGTTCATTGACAAGATCCCTCGAGGTGCCTAGGCTAAGGTTCTAGATGTCATCTAGGAAAACGAACTCCCTCATAGATATTAGTTCCGTCGAAACAGAAAAAATTAGCACTCTATTCTCTTTCGCCGACCAGATTTCCCATAATAAATTTTCGTCTGATAAGGGCTTCGGCAAAACCGGAGCCCTTTTATTTTTCGAAGCCAGCACTAGAACGCGAATGAGTTTTGAAACTGCGTGTGCTCGACTTGGGGTTTATCCTTTACTTTTGGATGGAGTAACAGGAACCAGCCTCGAAAAAGGTGAGACTCTTGAGGACACTGTCCTCAATGTTGCCTCAATGAACCCTTCTTTTGTGGTGATTCGCAGTGGGGACGACTTAGATCTGCAGGACTTGTCGAAAAAACTTTCCATGCCTATTTTAAATGCGGGCTGGGGAAAGAGGGGGCATCCAACGCAGGCTCTTTTAGACGCCTATACAATTCGTAAACATCTGGGCACTTGTGAAAAACAGAAAGTTCTTATTGTCGGAGATGTTCGTCACAGTCGCGTCGCTGCTTCACATTTTGAATTGGCAGTGAAGCTTGGTTATGAAGTTGCATTGTGTGGGCCGAAAGAGTTTTTACCGCAAACTTCGACGAATAAAGTGTTCTCGTCTTTGCGTGAGGGGTTGGAGTGGGCTACCGTTGCGATGGCGCTTCGAGTTCAACTTGAAAGACATACGTCTCAGTACTCTTTGGCTGATTATCGCGAACAGTTTGGCTTTACAAAAAAGAATCTGGAAAGTTTATCGAAGCAGGCTTTGATTATGCACCCTGGTCCCATTAATCAGGGCACAGAGATGGACAGTGATGTTTTACGGGATTCGCGTTGCCAGGTGCTGGATCAGGTTTCAAACGGTGTTTTTGTGCGCCAAGCTTTGTTGTACAGTGTTTTAGAAAATTTTTAGAGGGGCATTATGACAGCTTATCTCGTTTTAGAAAGTGGAGAAGTATTTAAAGGTGCTTGGCAGGGCGGTGAAGATCGTGCTGGTGAAGTGGTTTTTAATACTTCACACTCTGGTTACGAAGAAATCGCCACGGATCCTTCTTATTTTTCACAGATTGTGGTCATGACGGCTCCTATGATGGGGAACTACGGCGTTGAAGACGCAGTTTGGGAATCACGCAAACTTTGGATTGAGGGTTTTATTTGTCTGGAAGTTCAGGACAGTGAGCGCGATCATGCTTGGAAAGCTCGCTTAACTTCAAATGGCATTCCTTTAGTGACTGAAATTGATACTCGAGCATTGGTTTTAAGATTGCGCAGTGGCGGGACTCCTTGGGGAGCTCTTGTCAAAGCAATGACAGAGACAGAAGCAAAGCAGAAAGCTGAAAAGTTGATTGCTGCGAAAAAGACCATGGATAAGGATTGGGTCTATTTAACTTCGCGCGAAGAACCGGAAGTTCGCAAAGGCGAAAACATGGTTGGACCGCGTGTCGCGGTTCTGGATTTTGGCAGCAAAGAAAATATCCTACGTGAATTACAAAATCGCTGCTCTGAAGTGAAAATCTTCAACAGCCGAGCTTCTGTTCAAGAAATCTTGGACTACAATCCAGATGGAATCATGCTGACAAATGGTCCTGGGGATCCGGCCGATGTGAAAGTGGCGATCGGCACTGTGCGAGAGCTTTTAGGAGTAAAACCCATCTTTGGAATCTGTATGGGCCATCAAATCTTGGGTCTTGCCTTAGGTGGGAAGACTTACAAGATGAAATTTGGTCACAGAGGCAGCAATCACCCTATTCAGGACAGTCTTCTTCAGCAAATTTACATGACCAGTCAAAACCACGGGTATGCGGTAGAGCAGTCCACTTTGCCGGCAGATATCAAAGTGACTCATTTAAATTTAAATGATGGCACTGTGGCAGGTTTTTATAGTGAAAAAAGAAAGTGTTTGGGAATACAATATCATCCGGAAAGCTGCCCAGGACCGCATGAAGCGTCGGGGTTATTTAGCTATTTTGTAGAGCGGATGTTATGAACGAATATGAAAAAGTAATAGAAAAGATTCTTAATCACTTTGTCGGGGAAGCCTTTAAGGATGAATTGGCGACAGCAAAGAGTGAGTTCTTTGCGAACGCGGGCACCTTGGATGAAAATTCAGAGCATTTTGAGTCTCGCATGGCGCAGTTCTATGACTGGTACTTTTTCACCAGAGAACTTGTCGGCTACAAACAGACTCCTCTAGAAGCCTGCCATTTGGTGCGTGAGCTTCGTTTCTCTGATGAAGAGTTAAAAATTATCGAAATTTTGAAACAACAACGCCACTCATTGTTTGAGTTTATTAAAATCAAAAATGGTGATGTGTATATTAAAGACCTATTAGCGAATAAAAAACTGATCGTGAAGGCGTCGCCTTATGTTTTCGGTTTTGATCCAGATGAAGTTTTTGAAGTGCGTTTGATTCCAAGTGGAGATTCTTATATTTTCACACGCGGCTTCTGCTTCCATCCGGAAAGTGCCAAGAAGTTTATTTTGAGCGAAGTGAAGCGCCATCGCAAAGATCCAGATTTGGATCCAGATGTGATGATGTTGAGACTCATCAAGATGAGATATAAATTTGAACAATATAAACATGTGCGACCAGAGATGATTTACTCGAATGAGGGTAAGCTCGGGATTTGATGGACTCCTATTTTCGTAGGAGTGTATTTGCACTCCTCTTAAAGGAGTCATGTACACTCTCACTCTGAACAAGGGTGGAAAAAACAGGGGGAATAGTGGCAAGATCCAATAACGTGAATAGAGCCAACATCAAGAAGGTTTTAATCATTGGCTCCGGACCCATCGTCATTGGACAAGCCTGCGAGTTTGATTACTCCGGCACACAGGCCTGCAAGGCTCTTATGCAAGAAGGGCTTGAAGTCATTCTGGTGAACTCAAATCCAGCGACAATCATGACTGACCCTGAGGTGGCGACGCGGGTTTATGTCGAACCCCTTAAAGTCGACTATCTAGAAAAAATCATAGAAAAAGAAATGCCAGATGCTGTGATTCCCACACTGGGTGGACAGACGGCATTGAATCTTGCCCTGGAGCTTCATGCGAAGGGCATTCTACAAAAATATAAGGTTCAACTTTTAGGAGCTACACCAGAAGTGATCAAAGCCGGTGAAGATCGTGAGATTTTCCGTGGGCTTCTTGATAAAATTGGTGCGGGCTATCCGAAAAGCCATTTAGTCAGAACTTTTGAAAATGGTTTACAGGTCGCCGACGATTTAGGTTATCCGATGATTCTTCGCCCGAATTACACGTTGGGCGGTGGCGGCGGAGGCATTGCATATTCTCCTGAAGAATATAAGAAGATGCTAGTGGGCGCTCTTCATGAAAGTCCGACCTCGGAAGTGCTTGTCGAAGAAAGCATTTTAGGTTGGAAAGAATATGAATTGGAAGTGATGCGCGACTATAAGGGCACTTTCGTTGTGGTTTGTAGCATCGAAAATTTAGATCCTTGCGGTGTGCACACTGGCGACAGTATCACGGTGGCTCCTCAACAAACTTTGAGCGATCACGAATATCAAGCGATGCGTGACGAAGCCTGCAAAATTATTAATGAGGTGGGAATTCAAACGGGGGGAGCGAATATTCAGTTCGCAGTTCATCCGACAACGCGTCAGCGCGTCGTTATTGAAATGAATCCACGAGTCAGCCGTTCTTCTGCCTTGGCCAGCAAAGCGACGGGATTTCCGATTGCTAAGATCGCAGCCCTTCTTTGTTTGGGATACAGCCTTGAAGAGCTGAAGAATGACATCACAAAGGTCACGCCATCTTGTTATGAACCAGCCCTGGATTATATCGTCACTAAAATTCCAAGATTTGCTTTTGAGAAATTCCAAGGCTCTAAGGATTCTTTGACGACGCAAATGAAAAGTGTCGGAGAAGTGATGGGGATCGGTCGTACCTTGCAAGAGTCTTTAATGAAGGCACTTTCAAGTTTGGAAAAAGACCCCCAGGCTATTTCTGACGTGGAACTAGAGATTGGCAAAGTTTCTTATCCCAACAGTCATCGCATCTATCACCTTTTTCAAGCTTTCCGAGATGGTAAAACTGTCGCAGAGATTGAAGAACTGACTGGCATTAATCCCTATTTTTTAGAGCACATTGAAACTTTGATGAAGTTTGAGAAGAAATTTAAAACGGACTTCAAAGATACGAACGTAGACCTTTTAAGAGCAGCGAAAAGAAAAGGTTTCACAGATGCGCGTCTGGGAGCTTTAATTGGAAAAACTGAAGTTCAAATGCGTGAACTTCGCGAAAAGAACAAACTCTTTCCATGCTATCTGCAAGTTGATACCTGCGCAGGGGAGTTTGAGTCATCGACTCCTTATTTCTATTCATCTTATTGGTCGGAAGTTTCAGCGAAAATTGATGCTGAGGATGCCGTGGTTATTATTGGCAGTGGGCCGAATCGCATCGGGCAGGGCATTGAATTCGACTATAGCTGTGTTCGCGGCGTAAAAGCCTTCCAAAAAAATGGCACCAAAGTTGTTATGGTGAATTCAAATCCAGAAACGGTTTCAACCGACTACGACACATCAGATGTGTTGTTCTTTGAACCGCTCACAGCTGAGAGTCTGATTGAAATTATGCGTTTCATGAAGCCCCGTGGTTTCGTGGCTCAATTAGGTGGGCAAACTCCGATTAATAATGCGCCAGAATTGGTCAAAGCCGGTTATAACCTGCTAGGTTCTTCATTGGCGACTATTGACCTTGCCGAAGACCGTGGTTTGTTCACAAAAATTTGCCAAGAACTGAAATTTGCTATTCCAAATTCTGCAATGTCGGGATCCTTGGAAGATGCATTGATGAATGAAAAGAAAGTCGATTATCCGATGATCTGTCGCCCGAGCTATGTCTTGGGTGGACGTCGCATGGAAGTGATTGAAAATCGTGATGAATTGATTTCTTACTTCCAAAGACATGCCGATTATATTTCTCCGGAAAAACCGTGCATGATGGATCAATTCCTTGCCGGAGCCTTGGAAGTCGACGTGGATTTGGTGCGCGGAGATGATTGGACTCTTGTTGGTGGTGTCGTTGAACATATTGAGGCGGCCGGTGTTCACTCCGGTGACTCCATGGGGGTTCTGCCGCCACAACGCTTGAAGCCGGAAACTTCAGAGCGAATCGAAGATCTCAGTATTCGCCTTGCCAATCGGATTGGTGTCATCGGGCATTTGAATCTGCAGCTGGCCGTTAAAAATGACATCGTTTATATTTTGGAAGCAAATCCAAGAAGCTCCAGATCGGTTCCGTTTGTCGCAAAAGCGACGGGAATTCCGCTTATAGATTTGGGTGTTGCTGCGATGCTTGGAAAACAGAAGAAAGATCTAAAGCTTGCAGATCTCAACTGGAGAAATGCTCCAGCGGTTTCGGTGAAAGGTGTGGTTTTTCCATTCAAGAAATTCCCAGAAGCGGATTCAATTTTAGGACCTGAAATGAAGTCGACAGGCGAAAGCATGGGGCGCGGAAAAGATTATTCCGAAGCTCTCGCAAAAGCCTTCCTTTCGAGTAACATAAGACTTCCAAAATCTGGCCAAGTTTTCTTCTCACTCAGAGATAAAGATAAAGAGATGATGTTGCCATTGGTCCGCGAACTTCAAAGAATGGGGTACGGGGTTTCAGCAACAACCGGAACTGCGTCCTTCTTTAATGATAAAGGGGTCAACTGCTTGTCATTAAGAAAGGTCGATGAAGGGCGTCCTCACTGTGTGGATAAAATCCGCTCCGGTGAAGTGGCGTTTGTTATCAATACAACCTCGGGTCGCCGTGCGATTGAAGCCAGCTTCGACATTCGTCGAGCTTGTACGGACTATAATATTCCATGCCTTACAGAGAGTGACGCTGCTGAAGCATTTGTTCTTGCCTTGAAAAATGCCAGAAATGAGTCATCATCAGTCGAAGCGTTACCTTCGATGGAGGCATTTTGATTAAGCAGACTTTACTCGCGATAGCATCGGTTCTTTTTCTCTCTAGCACTCAGGCTCAAACCCTGATGGCGTCGGTGGAAAAGGCTCCTTCGGAAATCACTATTGGTGTTATTCCTGGTGGTAATCCTGAGATCCTGCGCGAGCAAGGTTTAGCATTGGCAAAAGAACTTCAGGCGAAAATAAATATTCCTGTGAATATTTACGTTTCTAAGAACTATGCGGGTCTTGTGGATGCAATGAAAACGAAGAAAGTGGATTTTGCTTTCTTCTCTTCATCAACTTATGTTTTTGCCGAAAAGGAAGCCCAAGCAAAGGTGCTCCTTAAGAAAGTATGGAATCACCCTTACTATTATTCGACATTGATTGTACCCGCAAAATCCAAAATCAAAAAGCTTGAGGATCTTAAAGGTAAAACAATTGCCTTCGTAGATGAGCAGTCCTCTTCGGGTTATTTGTACCCAAAAGCGGCTTTGCGAAAGAAAGGCTTGAATGATAAGTCTTTCAAAGAGGTTATTTTCAGCGGAAATCACAATGCATCCATTCAATTGTTAGAAGCAAAGAAAGTTGATGCCGCTGCTGTCTTTAGTGATGATGAAAAGGGTAAAGAGGGGGCTTGGGTCAAATTTGGAGCTAAGCAAAAATATCGCACGATTTGGATGAGTGCGCCGATTCCAAATGATCCGTTCTGTGTTCGTCAGGATTTTTATGATGAATATCCTAAAATCACCCACACTTTGATGTTTGCGATGATTGATATTTTAGATCAAGCCACTGATAAAAACATTTATTCTGAAATTTTGGGGACCCAGACCTTGATGCCAGCTACTTCTAAACAGTATGATCCTGTTAAGGAGATGGTGAAGGCTCTTAATATCGAGCTTAAACCATAAGAAAGAATGGCAGCATTAACAGTCGAAGGACTTAATAAAACCTTTCGTGGAGGTCTTTTTGAAAAGGATCGCCACATCTTACGTGATGTTCATTTTTCTCTCGTAGAAGGTCAAACCACCGGCTTTGTCGGCAGCAATGGTTCTGGAAAAACGACCACTATTAAATGCCTCTTTGATTTTATTCGTCCCGACAGCGGGACAATTCTTTTTTTTGGTCAAGAGCTAGGGAACGAAGTTAAAACTCGCATCGGCTATCTGCCGGAGCGTCCGTATCTTTATGAATTTCTCACAGGCGAAGAGTTTCTCAAGCTCCACTGGAATCTTTGTTATGGATCGGCAACTAGGGACTTTGCAGAACGCGCAAAGGAAAGTTTGCGCAAAGTGGATCTCTTAGAAGCTAAAGATCGCCGCTTGCGAACTTACTCTAAAGGTATGTTGCAAAGAGTAGGTATTGCCCAGGCTATTTTAACTCGCCCAGATCTGTTAATTCTGGATGAACCTATGTCGGGTTTAGATCCAGATGGACGTGCCATGGTGAAGGACATTCTGCGTGAAGAGCAAAAGCGCGGGGTCACTTTATTTTTTAGCAGCCATCTTTTGCAGGATATGGAAGAGCTTTGTTCTGAACTGGTCGTTATCAATAAAGGTCAGATCCTTTATGAAGGAAATCTTCCAGCATTCATGTCAGAGTTCCAAAGTTTAGAAAAAGCATTCCAAGTTTTGAAAAATAAAGGGGTGGCGGATGTTTAAAGTCCTCACTCTGGCAAAAACAACTTTGCGAGAAATGCTGCGTTAGCGTTTATTTTTGGTGGTAGTAGTTATCGCCGTGATTCTTTTTGCGCTGAGCTTTCTTTTGGGAGCTTTGTCCTTAGCAGAGCAGCGCAAAATCTTGGCGGATTTTGGGTTCTTAGGGATTCAAGTGGCTCTGTTGGGGGTTTCGCTTTTTTCAGGCGCCTATCTTTTAGCAAAAGAAATTGAAAAGCAAACCTGTCTGCTGATTCTCTCTCGTCCCGTGACGAGGGATCAGTTTATTTTAGGCAAGGTTTTGGGTGTTCTTGCTTTGAACGTCATCCTAGTAACATCGTTGGGGATTTTATTAGCTCTTCTTTTAGGACTTTGGAATGAACCCCAGAGATGGCTGACCTTCTTTGAGATTTGCCTCAGTCTTTGGATGGAAAGTGCGGTTCTACTTTGTTTGGTCATTGGATTGAGCTTGGTGGTAAGGCCTGTGCTGGCTCTTTCTTCGGGATTTGTTATTTTCCTTCTCGGGCATTGGTTGTCGGACTTAGCTTTTTTTGCAGAAAAAAGTAAGGAAACTGTTTTTGTCACGGCCGTTAAGGGATTGCATTGGGTCGTGCCAAATCTTTATCGTCTGAATTGGAAGTCGGACTATTTCCTCGAAAATGGAGTTCCGGTTGCGAGTGTTCTTTGGATGCTCGGACACATGTTGGGTTGGTTCCTGATCTATCTTGTATTTACAAACTTCTTCTTCAGGAGAAAAGACATTGTCTGAGTTTGATACTTTCTTTTATGTGATGTTTTTTGTCTTGGGTGCGATCTTTGGAAGCTTTGCAAATGTCATCATTCTTCGTTTGCCTAAGGAAGAAAGTATTGTGAAGCCCCGTAGCTATTGCTACAGCTGCAAAACCCCAATCAAGTGGTATGACAATATTCCGATCTTAAGCTGGTTTATCCTGCGTGGAAAATGTCGTCATTGTGGTGCTAAATTCTCTTTCCGTTATCCATTGGTGGAGATCATCACAGGTGTTTTGTTTGCTTTAAGTTACCACTATGCTGGGTGGACCTGGAATTTACCGGAGTATTTGATTTTTGTTTTCGGCTTAGTTGTCTGCACATTTATCGACCTTGATCACATGATTTTGCCAGATGAGTTCACTTTGTCGGGAATTGTTATTGGTTTGATTGGGGCGGCCTTAAATCCACAACGCGAGTTCATGGACGCATTTTGGGGCGTCTTGATGGGTGGGGGATTTTTGTGGGGAATGGCCTACGTCTATTATTTGATGACCAAGCAAGAAGGCATGGGCGGGGGAGATATTAAACTTTTGGCCTGGATCGGTGCCTTGCTGGGTTGGAAGGCGATTCCTTTCGTCATCATGTCTTCTGCCATTATTGGAAGTGTTGTGGGACTCATTGCTGCTCGAAAACAAAAGGCTGGACTAAAGACTGTGATTCCTTTCGGTCCTTATCTTGCTTTGGGCGCTATCATCTATCTATTTGGTGGCCAGACCATCGCATTGTGGTACCTAGACCTTTTCTTGCCTGGATTAATTTAAACTCTCTAGCAGTTCTGTTTCTTCAAGTCGGAACTGCTTCTGTTTTTTAGCTTTCTTCCATTCTGAAAAACCGAATGAAGATAAATAAAGCTAGACCCTTGTTTGACATTCTATTCCAGACCATAAATAATTTTAATATGTTAGACCTGCGTCTTAAAGACGTTGGTCTTTAAAAGATTCGCATCCTGATGAACACAACTGAGGAAGCAACTAGGTAATGTTTTTTAAATCAAAGAAAGTAATCGGACTCGATATGGGTAAGAGTTCAATAAAATTTGCAAAAATGGACTTATCTGGAAAAGGAGCCCAACTGCTTTCTTTTGGTTTTGCACCAACGCCTCCTAATGCTGTTTCTGGTGGAGAGATTGTCGATATCGCCTCTGTCGGAATGGCAGTTCAATCATTGATTAACGAAGTGGGTTCTAAACGAAAAAACATTGCAACAGCAATGTGGGGAACTGCGGTTATCGTAAAAAAGATAACGATTCCCAAAATGGATAAGAAGATGGTTAAGGACCAAATCCGTTTTGAAGCTGAACAGTATATTCCCTTTGATATTAACAATATCAGTTTGGCTCATCATATTCTTACGGGCAGTAGTTCTCCAGACACGATGGATGTTCTTCTTATCGCAGCTCAAAATGAGCTTGTGACTCAGTACACACAGGTGATCGAAATCAGTGGATTGACTTGTGGAGTTCTGGACGTGAGCGGGTTCGCATTGGCTAATTCTTTTGAGCTGAATTACGGCAAAATGCCTGGTGAAGTGATTGGTATTTTGAATTTCGGTGCCTCTATTACAAACTTTGTGGTTATTCAAAGTGGCGAAGTTATTTTCTGTCGCGACATTCCTGTCGGCGGCGCCAACTACACCAATGAGATTCACAAAGCGATGGGCGTGACGGTTCCAGAAGCGGAAGCTTTGAAACTGAGTGCTGTTTCAAAGCGTGAAGTTCCTGACGATGTTCACGCCGTGATCAGTGCGACCAATGAAGCCGTTACGGAAGAGATTCGCAGCAGCTTAGACTTCTTAAGTGCAACGACCAATGGTCTGACATTAACTCGTTGTTTTTATACCGGTGGAAGTTCTTCGACTTCAGGTTTGGTAGAGACAGTAGCCCGAGTCACGGGCATACCTATGGAGCCATTTAATCCCTTTATTAAAGTAAAAGCGAATCCTAAAAAATTCTCTGCCGAATACTTAGATCAAATCAGTTCTTTTGCTGGTGTTGTGACCGGACTGGCACTGCGTGAAGTGGGGGACGGCTAATGATTAAAATTAATCTAGCGTCCTCAGGAGTTGGTACATCTGCGGGAGTCAGCGCTTCTCTGGGCATCTCTTCGGACGGATTTATTTCGCCAGATGAAGCACGTAAAGAGGCTCTCAAACGTCTTGTCATCATGTTGATTCCTGCGTTGGGACTTTATGCTTATCAAGAGCAAAATGTTCCGCAAAGACAAAGTGAATTGAACGCCAAGACGCAAATGTTGAATGAATTGACTAGTTACAATGCAAAACAAAGTGCATCGGTGGCTGAGATCAAGAAATTTAAAGAGGACGAAGCTTTGATTGAAGCTCGTATTGCTGCTTTGGATAAGATCTCAAAAGATCGTCATCGTGAAATTCGTGTGTTGGATCTTATGCAACAGGTAATTCCTGAAAAAGCATGGATCACACAGATTAAGATCACTCCTGAAAAGGTTACGGTTCAAGGGTTGGCATTGAGCGATTTTGAAGTTTCTTCTTTCTTGGAAGCGTTAACAAAAAGCGTTTTCTTGATGGATGTTAACTTAGTGAATTCAAGTGAGACTCTTGTGGACGGTGTCAGTCTTAAGAAATTTGAGATCAGCTGTCTCTTGGAGAAGCCGCAATGAATAAGTTCTTTGAAACAATATCAACTTATACATTGGGAAAGGCCTTCATCATAGGTCTCGCTATTTGCGGCGTGTTCTATTTCACTCTTTATGACGATGGTTCTGCAGTGGAATCACAAATTGCAGCTATTGGCGGGCAGTTGAAAACTGAAGAGGCGAAAAAGAAAGATACGGACGCCACCTTAAAGCAAGTGCGCGAGATGCAGGATAAAGTCGGTCGTTTGAGTACTCAATACCAAGAGATCTCACGCAGACTTCCATCAGCTCTTTATTCAATCGACATTAATAAGTCGATTGATGGATTTGCACGGAACGCAGGCGTAAACGTAAAGTCGAAAAAGCCTGGTGAAAATGTTCGTAAGGAAGTGGTTGAAGAAGTACCCGTTGAAGTCAGCTTAGAAGGAACTTATTCCGAACTAGCACAGTTTGTGTATTTGGTTTCTTCAGCGGAACGTATGTCACGAGTAAAAAACATTGTGATCACGGACCCTGGAAGTGGAGCGAAGAAGTTGAAATTTGATGGGCAAGTTGTGGGTTACAAGCTCGCACCTGAAAAGCCTAAGGCGGAGAAGCAGTGAAGTCAGTAAGATGGATGTTATCTTACATTTTAGTAGCCTCATTGGGACTGTGGCTTGCCTTTGCGGTAAGTATGAAGTTCATGGCTCCTGCTCACTCTCAAGAAGCTCCTTCTTCGGGGGATTTGCCTCCTGAATTTTTGAAGGAAGTAGAAGCAACACAGGTTCCTTCAGGAATACCGGCAACTAAACCAGGCGCTACACCTGCGGCAAGTCCGGCAGCGAGTCCAGCTGCAAAGCCAGCCCCAGGAAAAACAGCGGTTCCAGCAACTCCGACGCCAGCCGCAAAAACAGGCGGTACTCAACAAGTTCCACCTCCGCCGGCAGCGGCAGAGGAAATGCCTTTGGGAGATTCTGTCACAGCTCCGCAGGCAACGACGGGAACAATGCCGCGAGATGAATATATTTATGATCCCACGGGGAAGCGAGATCCCTTTAAACCTTTCCGTTTGATTCGTCCTTCGGGAAAAGAAAAAACAGAGATTCCTTTGGAACCTCTGCAACGTTGGGAAGTAGATCGTTTGCAGATCGTCGGAATCTTGTGGGATGTCAAAACCCCAAGAGCAATGGTGAAAGATCCAGACGGTGCGGTTTATACTGTAGTTAAGAATTCAAAAATTGGTCGCAATGAAGGATTTGTTGCGGCGATACGCGAGGGTGAAATTGTTGTCGTAGAAACTAAATACGATGATGGAAAAGCCACTAAAGAAACCCGCGTGATGGAGTTTAAAAAATAAAATTCTCTTTGTAAGGAGGAACTAATGAACGGATTCATTAGATTTATGATCGTGAGTGCAATGATTGCCACTTTGACTTCTTGTGCAAGTCATCCTTCTCGTGGTGGCGGCGGCGACGATCTGTCCCTTGATGAAAATGACTCAACAGCTGAAGTGACTTCTGCGGATACAGGCTCTGCGGGAGCCACCGACGAGTTTTCTGATTTTGATGAAACTCCAGCAGACAAACAAGCGAAAGCTAAAAAAGCAGCTCCAGCACAACCAGCTGCAGGAGATCAAGATCTCGCTATTGAAGAAGAAATGAATCAAGCTGGCGGCTCAACGCAAGCCCAACAACCTCCAGCTCCGGCCCCGGCGATTGAAGAGCCTTCTCCGACAGAAGATCCGTTTGCTAATAGCGGGATTGCTGATGCTCCAGCTCCTGTTCCGACACAAGGGCCAGCCCATGAAACAGCCCATGAAACAGTTCCAGCTCCAGTTCAGGAATCAATTCCTGCAGCTCAGCCCGTGGTGCAAAACGCAGGGTCTCCAGCGACTATTACTGATTTGAAGTTTAAGGCCAACGAAACAGGCGGTACCGTGATTGTTCAAGGGGATCGTCCTTTGACATTCACAACTCGCACCAATCCAGATCTTCATCAGTACATTGTTGAAGTAGACAATGCGATTCTTCCGGATCGTTTGAAACGTTCATTGAACACTCGTGATATCAAAGGTGCCGTTGGCGCTATTGATGCGTATCAAAATCCGGGTTCAACGACAGCTCGTTTTGTTATTCAAATGCGTGAAGGTGTTTCTGAGCCAGCCGTGCAATCCGAAGGCAACAGTCTTTTGATTGTCGCTTCAGGTTCTGCACCTCAAAATGTTGTGAATCACGAAAATCAAGAATCTGGAGAATCACAAATTCTTCCGAATCAAAGTCTGACGGAATTCTTGGCAGGTAATGGTCAGTTCTACGGGAAGAAAATTTCCATTGAGACCAACAGCATGGACATCCGCGACGCTTTGAACTTCATCACGGAAGAAAGCGGCGTGAACATGGTCCTTTCTGATGAGGTGAAGGGCAATGTCAGCTTAAAGCTTCGTCAAGTTCCTTGGGATCAAGCACTTGTGGTTATCATGCGTGCACGTAAACTTGGCTACACTCGCCAAGGTAACGTTCTTCGTATCGCTCCATTAGCAGATCTAAAATCCGAGGAAGATGATGCAAATAAGTTAGCGGCAGCTCGTAAAAATCTAGAGCCACTTAAAGTTCGCATGTTCCCAATTAGCTATGCAAAAGTGGACGAGCTCGAGAAGAAGATCAAAGACTTCCTCGGTGATCGCGGTAAAGTCGTTGGCGATACGCGTACAAATGCTCTCGTGGTGACAGATATCGAAGACAATTTGGAAAGAATCGCAAAACTGATTCAAAGCCTAGATACACAACCACAACAAGTTTTGATCGAAGGTAAAATCGTCGAAGCCCAAGAAGATTTCGCCCGCGACATCGGCGTAAGCTGGTCTTCATCAGGCACCAGTATCAAATTGGGAAATGGAAGTCGTGGTCCGGTAAATATGACGCCTAACTTTGCGGTAAATCCTGGCAAAGGAGTTGGCGGAACGAATTTTAACTTCGGTTTGGATATCGGCACTTTGGATGTTTTTGGAAGTATTTCGGCAGCTTTGGCGCTGTCTGAATCTGAGAACAAAGTAAAGGTTTTAGCATCTCCTCGTATCTTTACAATGAGTAATGAAAAGGCTGACATCAATCAAACGACAGAGGTTCCAGTTAAACAGGTTACTATTAACGGGACTTCGAACCAGACATCGTTTCAATTTAAACCATTGACCCTTAAACTTGAGGTGACCCCACAAGTAACCTCTGACGGATCTGTTATAATGAAAATCGGAGTCAATAGACAATTCCAAGGAGCAGTTGTGGATGCCACATTGGGAAGTTTCTCAGTAAACTCTCGAGAAGCAAACACGCGAGTTCTCGTGAAGAACGGACAGACGGCAGTCATTGGTGGTATCTATCAAAGCGATGCCACTGACGGCGAAACAGGCGTTCCATGGTTCCGCGAAGTCCCTGTTGTGGGTTGGTTGTTTAAAACAAAAAGTATTCGTAAGACAAAATCAGAATTGTTGATCTTCATTACCCCAAGAATTATGGGACAAGTAGACAACGGTCCTTCAACAAAAGATCTTTAGGAGGTCCTCATGAAATCAATCATTTTGCTTGGCCTTCTAGTTACAACAGTGCTAACTGCTTGCGCTGGCAGCGAAGAGGCGGTATCGGTATCTCCCTCCGTGACAGTGGCTCAACTCATCCCAAGTGCAGCCACTAGTTGTTTGGCTCTCAAACAAGCCACGGGTGGTACGACACCAACTTCAGATATTTCCTCAGCTTACTTTAGAATTCCTCAAATTACCTTCACGAAGAAAGATAAAGACAGTGATTTCTTTATCAGCGTAATTAATATCACACTGAATGTTCCTGGAAGTTCCACGCCTATCGTTTGTTCAACTGGGGGCGATGCCTTATCAGCTCTCAGCGATCTCGGCGATGTAAATTGGTGGGCCTCTGCAAGTGGGCATCAGTCTAAGATCCCAGCTGGAACAGCCTCATATACAACAGTATGCCCTCTATATTGCGGTGGAATCACAAGTACAACAACGTTCTCAGCAAGTGCGACAATGGAAGTTTTCGGACTTGAACAAGCAGTCGGTAGTTCTGAGCAGACTGCGGTAAAGACAACTACAACATTCACTGTTCAAAGAAATTATTAAAATTCAAATCAAAAAAACATAGATAAAAGAGGCTACGAGTATTTACCTCACGGCCTCTTTTGTTTTATAGGATTTGCATCTAAATTATCTCTTAATAAAAACGCTATAATTTAAGCAGGAACATTCGGAAGACAAACTGATAAGCAGTTTGTCTTCCGAGAATTCTTTTTGTTGTAACTTGCTAAGTACAGTACCAGCAGAAGTGTATTGAATTAGAAATAGAAGAGGCCCGAGCTAACTTTGCACTGCCTCTTTATTCTTAAGGGCGAAGGCAGGAAATAGAGTTTGGAAAGCTGGAATTGTTTCCAACCTGTACAACAGCATAACAAACAGTGCCATCACCTTGTTTTATCTGTACCAGATTCGTAGAGGTAGAAGCGCCATTGAGCCCGGGAACTCCCACTACTTCAACTTTGGTGTTATCGGAAAAATTTGTCGTAGATTTGGGAGCATCGGCTAATGCAGAACTCCCGAAGGCAACACTGATCACAGTAAATAAAAAAAAGATTTTCATAAACTCTCCTTATGTCAAAGCCTAGACTCGCCCGAGGATACATTCAAATTAGGATTATCATCAACAGGCTGTGTTATAAGACCTTTTGCATTTGGCAATAGCTCTATATCTTTTCTGGGATTGTTGGCTTATAAGGCCCTAATGGACTTGTTTTCAGCCTCCGCAGCAGCTCAACTCTCATCTCCTCTTTCAGAGATTCTTCGACCGAAGAATCTCAACGAAATTATTGGTCAGGAAAAGATTATTGGAGCGCAGTCCAAGCTCGGCCAAATGTTGCGTAAGGGTTATTTGCCAAGTCTCATAATTTGGGGCCCTCCAGGGACAGGGAAAACAACATTTGCGCTCGCACTGTCACAGCATTTCAATGCTCAATTTGTAAATCTTAATGCTGTAGATACTGGAGCAAAAGCGCTTCGTGAAGTGGGTGAGCAAGGAAAAGACCGCAGACTTCAGTTTCAACAAAAGACGGTACTCTTCGTAGATGAAATTCATCGCTTTAATAAATCACAACAAGACGTTCTGCTGCCTTTCGTTGAAAAAGGTGATCTTGTATTGGTTGGTGCTACGACGGAAAATCCTAGCTACGAGCTCAATCGCGCTCTTTTGAGCCGATGCCGTGTCGTAGTGTTCGAGCGCCTCAGCGAAGCAAATCTTAGTCAAATCGTAGATAGAGCTGGGGCTCATTATAAAAAGTCGCTCTCGCAAATCCTTATACCGGAAGCGATAGAAAATCTTTTGCAGTACTCAGACGGAGACGCGCGCAGACTTATTAACAGTCTCGAAATTCTCTACAATTTTACAAAAGATTCAAACGGAGAACCTCTCGACGTCGCGGAAATGAGAGAACTTCTTCAGCAAAACCCGTTAGGTTACGATAAAAGTTCAGAGATGCACTACGATCTCATTTCTGCATTTATAAAGAGTATTCGCGGAAGCGATCCTGATGCGGCAATTTACTATCTAGCAAGAATGCTTGATGGCGGTGAAGATCCTGTTTTCGTAGCCAGACGTTTAATAATTTCGGCTTCAGAAGACGTCGGAAATGCGGATCCCAGAGCTATTTCCGTGGCAATGTCAGGTTTGCAAGCAGTTGAAGCCATTGGCTTGCCAGAGGGAGCCATAACGTTGGCTCAAGTGACGACATACTTGGCGTCATGCCCTAAATCAAATGCCTCATACATGGCCTTAAATCATGCGCGAGAGCTTGTTGAAAAAACCAGAACGCTACCAGTCCCTTTGCACTTAAGATCAGCCAAAACAGCTCTCGCCAAAGAATTAGGCTATGGTAAAGACTATAAGTATCCGCATAACTACCCGACGGGGTGGGCAGAGCAAAGCTATCTTCCTGAAGAAATTAAAGACGCAAAGTTATACGAGCCAACAACCCACGGCTTCGAAAAAACAATCCGCGAATACCTCAATTGGATGAAAAACCGCCGCACAGAGGGGTAGCTTAAAACTTTCCCCGCAACATCGATCAATTCAAATTACCGGCAATGATTGATTGATTGATTGATTGATTGATTGTAAACCCTGCGTAAGTCGCGCTATTGACGAAGAGCGCGAGCATGTGCCAGCGG
>CAZPYX010000001.1:0-72526 GCA_964590635.1 uncultured Bdellovibrio sp. | reverse complement strand
TGATCTGTCGCAGCGGCAAAGAGGCTGAATTTCTGGCAGGTGGTGAATTCCCGATCAAAGTTATGAATTATGAAGTTCACGACATTCTTTGGAAACGTTTCGGGATTCTTTTAAAAGTAAAACCGAAAGCCGATGCCTCTGGCCGCATGAGCATCTCCATTGATACCGAAATCTCCCGCGTTGAATACGCTCTTAAAGTCGATGATGTTCCGGGAATTATGACTAACAGGGTCTCCAGTCACTTTGATCTTACTGGCACTCGAACCATTGCCCTTTCGGGGTTGCTAAAAAGCGAAGACTCCCGCGGCAGCCAAGGCATTCCTGGCATCTCAAGCATTCCAGTCATTGGCGCCTTGTTTGCCAGTAAAGAGTTTAAGGAAAATCGCACGGAGCTGGTTATTTTCGTCAGACCCTCCATTTTAAAAGAGGGCGATGACAGTGATTCGAATGAACACATTGGGGATATCTAAGGGGATTGCATGAATCAAGAAGCCAAAGCCACTTATGAGCTTATTCAAAATGAAATCAGTCGTCTGACAATCAACGAGTATATGCTTTCTTCGGATGAAGACAGCGTTCTTCGTTCCAATAAAATTGATACCATCATTCAAGAGCGCACAAAGCTCTTAAGTTTAGAATCGAAAACTCGTGTTTGCGCTGAGTTCGACTCTTGGGGCCCGTTGGAAACTCTTCTTAATGATGAAAACATCACAGAGATTCTAGTCAACGGCCCTACCCATATCTGGTTTGAAAAAGGCGGCCGCTTACACGCCCACGAAGACGCGTTCTATTCAGATCTCAGCTTTCGCAATTGTCTTGAACGCATCTGCCAACGCGCGAACACCCACATCTCTGTGGAACACCCTTGCGCCGATGGGCAGTTCCTCGATTTTCGCTTAAGTCTTATCGGCAGTGACTTAACTAGATCTGCGCCTCACTTAGCTTTGCGCCGTCATCCCAAAAATCCGTGGACGTTTAAAAAACTTTCAGAACAGAATTGGTGCTCCAGCGAATGCCTTCCCTTCTTTCAAAAGCTCGTTGATGAGCGAAAGAGCTTTTTAATTGTTGGCTCCACAGGTTCTGGCAAAACATCCGTACTTAATTCCTTTCTAAATCTTTTGCCTGGGAATGAACGTGTCGTGGTGATCGAAGACACTCCGGAAATTGCCTTGCCGAACAGTGCTTGTATGAAATTACTAACCCGCGAGGATCCACACGGACTTTTACCAACGGTGGATCAAACTCAACTGGTGAAGCGAGCTTTGCGTTTAAGACCAGACAGAATAGCTATGGGGGAGATTCGTGGTGCGGAGGCCAAGGATTTCTTAATGGCTCTCGCTACGGGGCATGCGGGAAGTTTTGGCACCTTGCACGCGCAAGACGCTGGCCAAGCCTTGATTCGCTTGGAGATGCTGATTCAAATGGGTGCTCCACAATGGAGTCTTTCAGCCATTCGACGATTGATACAACTCTCTCTCGACTATGTTGTCGTCACAGAGAGAGCTGCTTCAGGTCAGAGAAAATTTAAAGGGGCGTTTCGGCTCTGCTCGTTGGAAGACCAGGGTTTCCTGATTGAACCCGTGGAATTATAACTGGCTCGTTGGCTTCGACGTCATTCAAGATTTCTTCGGATCGAGTCAAGCCACCGTTCTCGCGAGCAATGTCTTTTGGATTCGAGAAGAACTTCTTATTCAAATCGTCGATTGCTTGTTTTTTACTATTCTCAGCGGTGTTCTTATAAGTTGGAGCGGGTTCAAGGGCCGGAAGTTCGCCGGTCTCTCTCATCTTTTCCATCTCTTTGCTAAGAGTAATACGATCACCCATTGAGTTCTTGCCTTCAGGTCTTCCCATCAAAGGAGCCCCTGGTCGCGCAGGTTGAGCCGCTGATAACTCAGCCACTTTCATACGCGGACTTGCTGGAAGAATACTGCTGATCTTGTCCATTCACACCTCCGTGTGTACTTCGCAAAAGCCATCCTAGCTCTCACAATCTACGTATCGGAATGAAACGCCCAAACTTGAGACACTCCCCCAACAACTAGACCTTAGGAAAGGCTGCCTGCTTCTTTTTTGCGTCTACAGTGCGTTAGAAAATACCGTGCATAAACTAGGATGGAATATCTACTTCTAATCTTTGCTAAGAGGGAAGAACTGCCAAGGGCTTGCGGGGTGGCCAAGAAGACGTTCACAAACCATTTTAATTTGTGGATCTTCTTCGCCGGCCCAGAAGGTGCGACCGATAATGAAGCTCAATGCAAATTCGCGCCAGTCTTTGAATTTTCCTTCGGCAATGGGTGCAAGCCTTAAGATTTCAGCCCAAGCTTGATTGTCATCGATAAAGCCAACAATGAAAGCCAAACGCGCAAGATGGATACCGCGAGCAATATCCCAACCAAGAATGCCGCATTCTCCAACAAAACGATCTGTTTTTTTCATCCATGCTGCCAACAAACGATGATCGTCATCGGTCATCTGCATTTGTTCTTCGCTGGCAAAATCGAAGTTAAATATCTGTTTGAACTTTTCCAAGGATGCGCCCGACATTTTTTCGTCAGCAGCGGCAATACCTTTTAAGACATTGAACTTAGTGCGATGACCTTGTTTGCGAATATCTTCCAAGGTTTGCAAGGCTGCTTCCCTGCTCTTCACTCCCCAGAACTCTTCAAGGATGACCAAACAGTCTTCTTTGATTTCGTCACCCCAATTAAGATCAAGACGGAAGAAGTACTCACCGATCTCTTCCAAAACTTGTTCTTTGACGTCAGGAGCCAATTCTTTCCCTTCAACCAAATCAGAGCCAATGATTTCGTACAAATCATCAAGGACGTGATTTTCTTCAATAAAAACCGCGGCCATGCTCATCATTTTCTTTTCTAAATCGGTTTCGGGAAGTACGCGCTGCACAGGGTCTCCTATAGGTTTATTCAATTACGTTTCCTCCCGATTTTCAATGTGTTAAATTGGAAGTCTATGTTGAAGAAGCTTCTTCTAGGCTTTGCGGCCCTCTTTCTTGTACTTGTTGGCTCTTTGATCTTGATGATGGGCTATGTGTTCAATCATCCAGAATCTATCTTTGATGCTTTCAATTCTGTGACGTCCAAACTCACTCAGGGCGAGCCCTATGAAGAAAAAGAAGAATTTTTCCTTCAGGGTATTAAGAGTCTGCAAATCAATTCCGGCAGAACAAACCTTCAAATTATCCCCTACAATGGACCCAGTTTAAAAATCGAATTGACCGGGAAAATTCCTCGTTTTGAAAGAGGCCCCTTCATCGTCCAAGGAGGAGATCCTTCAAATTTGGTTTTAGAAATTCACGAACCTTTGGCTAGTAACTGGGTTCATATCAACGTCAACGGCCACGAAAGCAGTTCTGTTTCTGACTCTTCGTTGACGGCAAAAATCTATTTACCAAAAAATTATGTGGCACCGATTTCCATCGAAAATATCGAAGGCGCCGTTGAGGTTTCTGTTCCTAAGGACAAGCTTTACGAATTTGATCTACAATCCAGAACTGGCAAGATCGACAATGAAACGACTGGCAAAGTCGTTGAGGGAATTAATCCCGCAGAGGTGGGCAAGATTCGCATCATGACCACCTCTGGGAATATTTCAATTAAGAATTCTTTTTAGAGTCTTCCAAAGCTTTTTCAGCTAAAGGACTCAAACGCACACCTACTTCTGCAAGTTGGTCGCGATTGACTTCACTTGGGCAATCAGACATCAAGTCTGAAGCTTTCGCCGTTTTAGGGAATGCGATCACTTCGCGAATCGCCTCGGTTTCACACAACAACATCACTAAACGATCGAGACCCCAAGCGATACCACCATGCGGAGGCGTTCCGTATTTCAAGGCCTCAAGGAAGAAGCCGAATTTGTGTTTCGTTTCTTCTTCACTCATGCCCAACAGACGGAACATCGCTTGTTGAATTTCGTTACGATAGATACGGATACTTCCGCCACCCATTTCGTAACCGTTACAAACCAAGTCATAAGCTTTCGCCAAGATCTTGCCGTAAGCCGCTTCGTTATTGCCCAAAAGATCGTTGAAGTATTCATCCTTAGGAGATGTGAACGGATGATGGCGAGCCACCCAACGTTTTTCATCCGGAGAATACTCAAGTAATGGGAAGTCCACGACCCACAAGAATTTGTATTCGCTGGTGTTAATCAAGTTCAATTCTCTTGCCGAGTGCACGCGCAATGTTGATAGCGAAGCACAAGCCGTTTCGTAATCATCCGCCACGATCAATGCGCAATCGCCTTTTTCTGCGCCCACAGTTTTAAAGATCTCTGCCAATTTTTCTTGGCTAAAGAATTTCGAAACCGGAGAAGCAAATGTTCCATCCCCTTCCGCCTTGATCCAAACCAAGCCCTTCGCACCACCGCGCTTAGCGACTTCGGTCAATTTATCAAACTGACCACGAGAGTATGATCCACCTTTAGGAACGGCAATACCGCGCACGATTCCACCACGTGCAATCACATCGTCAAAGACTTTAAAACCAGAGCCTTGTACAACAGTTTTCAAATCTTTGATTTCAAGACCGAAACGCGTGTCAGGCTTATCGTTACCAAAACGATCCATCGCTTCTTGGAAAGTCATGCGAGGGATTGCGCCCACGTCGATACCTTTGATCTCTTTCCAGATTGTGCGAAGAAGCTTTTCATTCATCGCCATGATGTCTTCTTGGTCGATGAATGACATTTCCATATCGATTTGTGAGAACTCCGGTTGACGGTCCGCACGCAAATCTTCGTCACGGAAGCAACGAGCGATTTGGAAGTAACGGTCGTAACCACCGATCATTAGAAGCTGCTTCAATGTTTGCGGGGACTGAGGCAAAGCATAGAAAGTTCCCGGATTCACACGAGAAGGCACCAAGTAATCGCGGGCACCTTCTGGAGTTGATTTATAAAGAATCGGAGTTTCAACTTCCAAGAAACCATTATCAGAAAGAAAACGACGAACGACTTGCGCCACTTTATGGCGAGTCATCAAATGGTTTTGCAAACGCGGTGTACGTAAATCCAAGTAACGATACTTCAAACGCAACATTTCATTGACGTTCTCATCACCACCTTGGAACGGAGGCACAGCAGATTCATTCAAGATCTCACAACGAGTGGCTTCGATCTCAATTTCACCTGTTTTGATTTTTGCGTTCTTCATTCCATCTGGACGAGCGCGAACAACACCTTCCACGGCTAAAACGAATTCTCCGCGAAGATTTTTAGATGCTGCTGTTTCAGTTTTATTTGGATCCAAAACTACTTGCACAATCCCTTCACGGTCGCGCAAATCGATGAATACAAGACTTCCATGGTCACGGCGAACATCCACCCAACCCATCAAAACTACTTTTTGACCAACATTGGCACTGCTTAATTTTCCGCAGTACTCAGACCTCTTTAACTGGCTTACGAATTTCATTGAAAAACCTTTTTTGTGAAGGGAACAACTAGGTCCCTATACTGTCATTTGGACAGCAGGCAGTCAAAAAGCATCTCCTTATGTTATTGAAAATAAAGCCTTATACCAGACTTTGCGAAAACCAACCTTGGAAGACGCGGCCCCGAAGGGACAAAATATTCGTCTGCGCCACATTGACAGGATCCTTTTCCGACCCATTATTTGGGGGCAGTCATTTCTGAGCTGGGCCTAGGACCAAACTCAGCATCTGCTTGGCCATGATGATCTAAGAAGATATAATTTGGTTCTTGCTATCTTCATTGCCAATTCGATGGTTTTCGAATTGAAAGGACGTTTTTCAATATGCCTAAATTTACCATTGATCATCAAAGCTCCAAAAACACTCAAGAAGCTTACTCTAAAATCAAAGAGTTCCTTGCAAATGATCAAGACATCCGCAAATTCGACCCCAAACTGCAATGTGACTTTAACGATAGCGCTCTGAGTTGCAAGATGAACGGCGCGCAATTTAAGGCCGATGTGAATATTGCCGCTGCGGGCAACGGCAGCAAGGTCAGCGTAACAGTTGACCTCCCATTCATGTTAACTCCTTTCAAAGGTAAAGTTACCGAGACTTTACAGAAGAAGCTTGCTAAGTACTTAGCTTAATCTTTATGGCAAAAACAAAGGCGAAGACCACCTCTTCAACCGATTCCGCAAAGAAGAAATCGGAAGCTGCTAAAGCTTCTGCGGTTAAGCCTTTGTCTAAAGCGGCCAAAGATAAAATCGAAGTAAAACCGGTTGTTGCCGAGGTCGTCGACGAGTCTTCCGATGATGAAATGAGTTCCGTTGAGGCCGATAAGGCCTATGCTGTGCCATCAATAGAAGACGAAATTCCTGATGAGGTCGTCGTTCCAAAGAATGTTGTCGTCAGTGATTCCTCTAAAGCAATCACGTCCGCTGATCCCTTGGTCATGTATTTGAATGAAATTCGCCGCTACAAGGTTTTGACCAAAGAGGAAGAAACCGCCCTGGCGAAAAAATACTTCGAGACGAAAGATCCTGATGCCGCGCAAGCCATGGTCAAAGCTAACTTACGCTTCGTTGTAAAGATCGCAGCCGAGTATTCAAAGTTTGGCGCAAAGATGATCGACCTCATTCAAGAGGGCAACGTCGGGCTCATGCATGCGGTTCGAGAATACAATCCCTACAAAGGGGCCCGACTGATTACCTACGCGGTCTGGTGGATTCGCGGATATATTCAAGAGTATCTGATGCGCCAGTACTCCATGGTCCGCATCGGTACGACCCAAAATCAAAGAAAGCTTTTCTATCAGTTACAGAAAGAAAAAGAAGCCCTCGATGCCATGGGGATCGAGCCGAGCCTTGCTTTGATCAGTGATCGTTTGGGAATTCCCGAGGATGAAGTTCGCGACATGGCCATGCGTATGTCGGGAAGAGACGTCAGTCTGGATCGCCCGGTTGACGAAGACTCTGGAACCAGCCTTGGAGAAATGCAAAAAAATCTTTCCGATCAACCCTTAGATGAGCAACTTGCGAAACAAGAGCAGCTTGCAATTCTAAAGGAAAAGCTTGAAGAAATTCGCCCCGAACTGTCTGAACGGGAAAAAATCATTTTAGATGAACGCATTTTGAATGATGAGCCATTAACGCTTCAAGAGATTGGCGAAAAACACGGCATCACCCGCGAAGCCGTTCGCCAAATGGAAGCGCGCGTTCTTAAAAAAATCAAAACCAAAATGGAAGGCTAAACCTTCACTAATTCCTTTTTGGAACGTCGAAGGGTTCACCAACTTTGTAGATGTCGGTTTCTGGACGATCTGGCAATTGATTATCAATAGATTGCTCCGACTGACAACTTTTACTGTGCAGATTCAAGCGAGTGATATTTATCACGGTTGAACCCTCATCATAATAGGAGCAAGCCCGAATCCCCGGACTGACAGGAGTCGTGGCAGGAGTTCTTCTTAGCTCTTCCGTTGCCGTGTTGAAATTAGACATGTTTTGATTGGAGTTAATCGCGGCAAGCACAGCTTGCGATGTCAGAAGAAGAAGCACTAGTGCTGCATGTCTCATAGCTACCTCTATCTGGTTTCATTTTAACATAGGAAGCCAAGTGCGACGAGGAAGTGCAAGGGAGCTAGACTCCCTCTTCCAATGAAAAACTAGAAGGACCAAAGAAGATTTGCTTGTGCCTGAAGATCTCGCTGAATTTGTCCCGTGACATCATCCATAGCAAGCAGTCCTGAAATCTTACAGTGTGATTTGGCAACCTTCACGTCCTCCGTCCAACCTACTTTCACTTCTTTGGAATCCGGCAATCCGTTGGGCTTTTGATGATGAATGATAAAAGCCGTCGTGAGCTGCTCCAGACCCAACTCCTTGAAGTGCAGACTGTAAGCGCCGTCCGCTGCATTCGCCCCTTTAAGAATCATAAATACGCCCATGGCCACTGTGATTAATTGGATTAACTTTTTCATGTATCTGATCATAGAGCTGTGAATTGGAATGCCTCCACTCGCGTTTGTGCGTTGTCACGACTAACTTCAAGAAGCTTGCAGAATAAAAATCTGCAATAAACAAAATGCAGGCCTAAAATCTCAGCAGAGGTTACGGAATGAAAATGTTTTCGACTTTGAAAGAGGCGACAGAATTTATATTTTCCCAAGCGGGAGAGCAGATTCAGCTTGCGACACCTCTAGGGTTGGGAAAGCCAAATCAGCTTTTAAATCTTATCTATAACAAAGCAAAAAATGATCCTCAGAAAAAGCTAACTATCTTCACCGCTCTTTCTTTAGATATCCCCAACCCGCAAAGTGAACTGGAAAAACGCTTTGTCGAACCCTTCTATAAGAAACACTTTGGCGACAACTATCCCCGCCTTGACTACATCAAAGATTTGCAAGCTCAAAAAATTCCTAAGAACATCACTGTTCATGAGTTTTATTTTCAAGCGGCGTCTCAACTTCACCACACAGAGGCGCAAAGGAACTACATCAGCCTCAACTACACCCATGTCGCCCAAAATATTTTCAATATGGAGATCAACGTTTTGGTTCAACTTGTCGCCCGCTCTAAAGACGGCAAAAAACTCAGCCTCAGTTGCAATCCCGATCTCAGCTTAGATGTCTATGACCTCTATAAGAAGCATCAAAAGCCACTCTTAGTCGTTGGCGTCGTTCATCCCGACTTACCATTCTTGGGCGGTGATGCCGAGGTGGATCCCGATTGCTTCGATGCCATCGTATTTTCAGAGGAAGTTCAGCAACAGCTCTTTGCTCCTCCCAAAGTGCCCGTAGGACTTGTCGATCACATGATAGGTTTTCACGCCAGTCGACTTTTAAAAGATGACGGAACTGTACAAATCGGCATTGGATCTTTGTCCGACGCTATTGTGCATTCAACCTTACTACGTCATCAACACAATCAAAAATATCTAGCGATGATCCGATCCTTCGAAGATTCTTTCTCTTCCCCCAATGGTTTAAATTTAGAATATTCTGTATTTTCAAAAGGTCTTTATGGAACCAGCGAAATGCTGATGGATGGATTCATGCATCTTCGTCGGTCAGGCATCCTCAATCGTCTGATTATGGACCGTGACGAAGCGGCTTTTCGCTATCTCCATGGTGCGTTCTTCTTGGGTTCTAAAGAATTTTATGCGTGGCTTCGCAATCTTTCTGACAAAGATTTTGAAGGTCTTTCCATGACTCGAGTCTCTAAGGTAAATGATCTCTATGATCCCCATGAATTAGCTTTACGCCGACAAAGAAAAAATGCGCGCTTCTTCAATACCTGCATGACACTGAATCTTCTTGGAGGAGCGGCCTCAGAAACCTTAGAATCCGGACAAGTCGTCAGCGGAGTTGGAGGACAGTATAACTTTGTTGCGATGTCTGCGGAACTGCCAGATTCCCATTCCATTCTTATGCTAAAAAGCACCCGAACAAAAAAGGAACGTGTAAAATCCAATATTGAATGGATCAACAGTCATCTGACTATCCCCCGTCACCTGCGCGATGTGGTCGTCACAGAATACGGCATTGCTTCGTTAAGAGGTCAAAGCGATGACGAAGTTATAAAGCGCATTTTAGCCATCACAGATTCGCAATTCCAACCTGGGCTTTTAGAACAGGCAAAGAAAGCAGGAAAAATTGAAAACTCCTATGAACTCCCTGAAAAAGTTCGCAATAACACCCTCAAGAGACTTCAAGATTGGATCGGAAACTTCAATGACGATCTTTTCCCACGCTTTCCTTTTGGTAGCGACTTCGACAAGAATGAAGAAAACCTGCAGAAAGCACTTCTTTACCTGAAAGACAGCTCCGCCCTAAATCTTGTCAGAACCCTGACAAAAGGGTTCAACTCAGATGGTCAATCTTGGAAGGGCGAACTAGAAAGAATGGGCTTCACTAAAGCTGAAAATCTCAAAGATAAGATCTTTAAGAACTTACTCTTAGGTGCTCTCGAGAAATCTCAAGCGCCGCATTGAATATTCAGCTCACCTAACTTCACCGAATTAGGGCTTCAAGTTTCATATATAGGATATGGAGTTAAAATATTGCTCCGACATTGCTCAGAAATTAAAACTGAAAAAGACCTCAACAAGCTTGTTGAACTTCCATTTTTCCTTGCTTAGTCTTTAGGTCCATGAGGGGGGATCTCATGGGATTTAGGAAAAGAAATAGCTCGACACAGTTGTTTGCACTCATCGTTTTCAGTTTTCTATTTTTAGGCAAAGCATCCGCAAATATCGAAGCCGTCATCGGCGACGTTGCCCTAAAAGATAATTTAAATCTTGCCGGCATTGTTCCTAATAGCGACTCTTCTGAAGTTATCATTTCACGAAATCAATACGTTATCTCTTACAACAAAATTCGTCGTGCTCCGAACTGGGTCGCTTGGAAAGTTGAAGCCAGTCAGCTTGGCAACTCTGGCAGAACAAATGTTTTCGCTCAAGATACGGATCTAGCATCTTATCTTGCAAACAGCGGATCCAAAGCCGTCGAGCCTAGCGAATATCAAGGAAGCTGCTTTGACCGAGGACATCAGATTCCGTCAGCAGATCGCACTGATACTGCAAAAAATAACGAAATGACCTTTATGATGAGCAATATGATTCCGCAAACACCTTATTTAAACAGAGTGATTTGGGAACATCTTGAACAGTACACTCGCAATCTGGTTCACCAGGGTAAAAAAATCTACGTTATCGCGGGCCCCGTTTACGACGAAGATTTCGGAGCCATCGGTCCTCAGCATGATATTCCTGTGCCATCAAAAGACTTCAAAATCTTGATCATCTTAGATGCAAATCAAACACCTAAAGATATCAATCAAAATACTCCGGTCATCTCGGTGATGATGCCAAACGTTTTGGCAGATGGAAGCAAGCCCACGGACCACAGCCGACTTTGCGGAACTTCCACAGGGCAAGGCGCATTGAATGTACACGACTGGGAACAATATAAGACTAGTATTTCTGAAATTGAAAAACTGTCTGGGCTTTCGATTCCTAACTTACAAGAATTGCAATAAGTTATCGATAGTTTCTAGCATCCGAACAAACGCCTGGACCGAATTTACGATCTAGGCGTTGAGAAAAATCCACAAGACTGCTCACATACCCAGGGCCACCATGGCTTTGCCAAACCTTCAACCATTCCGGAAATGAATATTGAGAGGCAGAGGTGTTGCGTAGCAGCCTTTGAATCGCTAACTGAACTTCCTGATCTGTTAAGCTGGGGTTTTTCAATAAAAGAGCTTCTTTCAATTGATCTTTTCTAGCGTTGAACGCTTTCAATCCCGCTGTAAAATCAAAGTCTGCCGGAGTCACCAGCGCCAGTGCTCTTGGATCCACATTGAATTCCATGCGTTTACGACGAGTAAAATCAATACGACTGAACAGATAGTCTTGCAAATTTCTGACCGCCACAGCTCCCCCCGTATTATAGCCTAAAGCCACCAAAGTTCTTTTGAGGGAAGTATAATTACCTTCCGGATATCCCGCCTCATGCAAGAGGCCTGCGATATTCTTGATTTCGAATTCATGATTTACATAGCGCTCGTTAAGCTTTTGAAAAATCGCTGTGTATAGCAAGTTTTTTAGAGGATTGCTTTGTCGAGCCATCAATGTGCATTTACTTTGCCCTAAGATAGGTTTCCAAAACTGACCACGATATTCCGTCATAGCACGAATCCAACGACAACTTTTATTTTTGCTTTCGTAAATCATGTTTTTAAAGGCAGGCAGAACAGCATCAACATCGCCAATAGCCTTTGAGGTCAGCTGCCCAATTCCTGCATCACCCTTAGGATTCTGGATCTGCACATGGAAACCGCTTTCCATCATCAACTTCGGAAAAATCAGTTGCGGTTCGATCTCTAAACAATCAGTGATCGCGACAAATGCCTTATGAAGTTCTTTAACCTCAAAATCTGAATACTGAGGGCGAGCTTGCCCTGGGACTGGGGCTGACTTTTCACTCGAACATTTCACAAAAAATTGGGACTTTTCACCTTGAGCAATACGTGGAAAGGATTCATTCAAAGAGAAGCGAACACATTCTAAAGGGAACTCATTAGCCCAAGCGCCACAGGCAACTAAAAGTATCAAAATGAGAATCCATGAGCTTCTTTGCATAACTTCAAGATTTGCAAAAAGCATTCAACTTCAAAACGAACTAAAATGCCCTAGCTCGCCTTCGCTTATTTACTACTTAAACAGTGTCCCTAATTGTCAGTCAGTGAAATTATGGCTTTAGATTCTTAAAATAAGTCTGAATCAGATCCTGGAAGTCCGAAGGAACAGCCACTTTATTGAAGTCCTCCATCACTTTCTTACTGAATGTATCTTGTTTAAAAGCGACACCGTAGCGGTTCATCACAACAATCTTCTGATTGATCTGCAAAGTGTTTTGATATTCCTTCAAACGTGGATCCGTCGCCATCAGAAATTTAAAAATATGAGCGTCTGTGAATACGTAATCAATTCGCTTGTTGGCCAACTTCAAAAGATTTGAAGCGTCGTCAGAAGCGCCTTCAATATTCAGTTTATTCTCTTCATAGATCTTCTTCACCTGAGAACGAATTGTATATCCCTTGACGTTGCCGCCTTTATATTTGGTCAAATCTTTGGGATCTTGCCATTGAATGACTTTATCCTTTCGCTCAATGATAACCCAAGGCGTTTCATAAATGGATTTCGACAAAGTTAAACCCTCAACAAAATCATCATCAACAAATGAAGGGAAGAAACCCGAAACATTGGGATCGCGGAATTGCAAAGTACGAATTCTAAGAATAGGAACAATACGCACATGCAAATCATAACCAGCTTTTTTGAAAATTTCTGTCAGAGCATAGACTGCAGCCCCCTGAGACGGAAGACTTCCGCTGATGAAAGGAGGAAGCTCCATACTTTCAAGATACACGGCTTTAAGAGTTTTGTTTGAAGCCAGAGACTGCCAACCGAAGAGTATGGTCATTGCGAGAATGATTAGTTTTGCCATATGGCAATTTATATAAATAAAAATGGGAATCTAATCCAGATTCCCATGATTACACTTTTGAAATTTAGGCTTAAATCAAATTTAAGCGATTTCTAGTTCGCCAGCTCCAATGGTAGCAGCAAGTTTTGCACGCAACCTTGCAACCGCCTGGGCATGAAGTTGAGATACGCGGGACTCTGTCACACGTAAAACTTGTCCGATCTCTTTCAAGTTCAGATCTTCATAATAATAAAGAGAAAGAACCAAACGTTGTCTTTCAGGCAATTCTTCAATGGCTTGAGCGACAACTTCCTTGATGTTCTTTACGTTCAACTGATTAAACGGACTGTTCGTTCTAGAACCTTCCAAGATATCCATAATAGATTTCTTGTCCGTGTTACTGAAAGTTGTTGCTTGGTCGATCGGCAACAAGCTGACAGGGCGAACTTGATTTACAAGGTCATGAAATTCATCAATAGAGCAGTTCAACTGTTTAGCAACTTCTTCATCCGTTGGTGCACGGCCCAAGTCCGCTTCCAACTGAATCATTGTTTTATCCAGAAGTTTTGCTTTATCGCGGATAGAACGCGGAACCCAGTCTTGAGCTCTTAATTCATCCAAGATCGCTCCGCGAATACGGAACTCTGCATAGGTTTTAAATTTATTATCACGAGTTGAATCGTATTTTTCGATGGCATCCATCAAACCGATTACACCGGCAGAGATCAGGTCATCAAGTTCGATATTAGAAGGAAGGCGCACAGCAATTTTCTGTGCGATAAACTTGATAAGAGGCGCATATTCCCTAATAAGGTCGTCTTTTTTAGTCGGCGCGAGCTGACGTGGCTCATCCTTGTACTTCTTCAACAATGCCGCATTTTTCGCCATATTTTTCCCTCTTAAAACCATGTTAACAAACAGGTGTTCGTGCTGAAAGTCCAATTCTCAGGAAATCTATTTTCAACTCACTTATGCAGACCCAACGACTTGGTCCCAAAACATCTGCATGCCACCGCCAGCCTCAATCTGCTTCGAGGATTTCTCGATCTGCATAGAAATTTGGCGAATTGCTTTCGACGATTCTGCGCCGATATCCTGTCTCACGATGAGACGCTGCATTTGTATTGCTTTTTTCAAAACCACGTCGTTAGGAACTGAGCCCCAATAATCAAGACCTATGTAGAGGAATTTGTTTACGACATCGTTGAAGCGCTTGTACAAGCCAAGTCCCTCTTCTTCATCGCGCACTTGATTGCACATGATAGAGAAGTGATTCACCTTGTATTGCTTATGAAGAACTTTGATCAATGCATAGGCATCCGCAAAGCTTGCTGGATCAGGAGTGATCACAACAGACACCGTTTGCGCCGCTGAATTTAGAAACAAAACATTTTCCGCGATACCTGGAGCTGTATCAATAAGAAGATAATCAAAACCCAATGGCAAAGAGCTGACCGCTTCCACCATCGCTCTTCTTTCGAAGTGATTCATGTGATTGAACTCAACCACACCACTGCCACCTGGAATTAAGAAAACATCTTTGGAAACTTCCGTCAGGATGTCCTTCATCTCTTTACGGCCCGAGATAATATCGTGCATATTTCCGTTGGTTCTCATACCAAACAGAATATCCACGTTGGCCATACCCAAATCACCATCAAGGATTAAAACTTTTTTGCCTTTTTGCGCCAAAGTCAAAGCCAGGTTGGCAACCAGAGTTGTTTTACCAACTCCGCCCTTTCCTGAAGTCACACTGATCGTGCGTGTACGGTACATATCAAAAGCATTCATTCTTTTCATACAGCTTCAGAATCCTGTTGTTTCAGTTGAGTGATTTTGAAAATAAGATCCAATAAACGTTCTTTGGTTGCGAATTCATAGTCTTCTGGAACTCTCGAACCAATACCGAACGAATGCAGAGGAATATCAAAACGTCTCATGAAGTTATAGATAGTTCCGTGCTGAGCGGACTCATCCAAACCAGAGAAGATCACATCTTTATAATTCAACATAGAATAGCGACGACCCAATTCAGTCACGTCCCCGTCCTTAGAGTTCGCAGAAAGAACCAAGTGAATATTTGGATTCAATCCTTGCGGTGGCAAAAGGTTGCGCATCATTTGGATCTCTTCATTATTTTTAAGGCTCAAGCCTGTGAAGTCCACCAATACGCAATCTACGTTAGCCAAGTATCTCATCAAGTTGTGCCAATCATTTTGCGTGCGAATCACAGAGAACGGCACATTCAAGATTTGCGCATAAATCTTCATTTGATCGGCTGCACCTACTTTGTAGGTGTCAGTCGTAAACAAAGCAACTTTCTTACCTTCACGAACAACCATATTACTGGCCATTTTGATCATCGTTGAAGTTTTACCAGCACCTGCGGGACCCACAAAACAGTGGATTTTCCCAGCAGTTGGATTGGTCGCAATTTTAGTTGCATCCAAAACATGGCGAGCCACCCAAGCTTCTACGAGAGCTTTGTTTTTCAATTTTAAAGCCGGCAAAGTTTCTTGAGCTTGAGTCAAAATATCAGCGGTAATTTCAGGAGCCACTCCCGCAGTGGTCAACTTTTGGAAGATAGCGCTCAAATCATAGTTGATACCATAGTCAGCACCTGGATGAGACCCGACAAAGCTCTGTGGCATCTGTTGGAACTGGGTGATGACTTGCTTCAAACTGGCAATCTCATTCTTCAATGCACGAATGGCTTCAGATTCCTGATCCGGCCCTGCTTTGACAACTGGTTTCGCCACAGGAGCTGGTGCCGCAGCTTGAGGCTGTCTGCGAGTTCCCGTGAAAGTCTCTTCTTGCTCTTGGAAAGCATGCAAAGCTCTTTGCGCAGAAGCGCGCACGCGTTGCTCAGAAATCTGCTGTTGACGAGCGTATTGATTTTCGTCTTCTTCGATATCGATATAACGACGTTGTGTAATAGGCGTCGGCGCTTTGTTCTTTTGCGTGTGCTTATCAACCATCTTCGTGATCAACTCTTTCTGCTGACGTGCAGAACTTTGCTGAAATCTTTGTTGATCTTGTTCACGAAGTTTTGATTCTGCAAATTTCTTTCTTTGCAAAGTCTCTTCAGAAACCGCCGCTGTGATTTCCACACTGCCTTCACCCACAAGACCGAAGCTCTTATTATTGTCTCGTGCTGAAAGAATGATAGCGTCAGGACCCAACTGAGTCTTAACCATCTCAAGCGCTTCTTTCATCGTACGTGCTTCGAATTTCTTAACCTGCATGGTTCATCTCCACAAGAGCAACTGATTGGACGTCCGCATCCGCTGTCAGTTCATTATGAGAAAGGACTACGAGCTGCGGAATAAATCTTGAAGTTAATTTATACAAATGACGACGTGACGTCGGGCTGGTCAGCAAAATCGGCTGACTGGCAATTTCGGGATGCCCCTCGACCGCGCGCGCGATCTCATTGATCAAACGATGCGCCGTATTCGGGTCCATCACCAACTGCACACCTTGCTCTGTTTGCAGCAAAGAGTTCGCAATCAATTCTTCGATCACAGGATGCAAAGTCATCACCGGAATATTGCCCTGGTCTGTTGTGTACTTCGCAGTGATTCCGCGGGCCAAAGCCTTGCGCACACCTTCTGTCAATACTTCGATATCCTTTGTACGTGGAGCATCGTCTGCCAACGATTCGAAGATCGTTAACAAGTTACGAATCGAAACTTGTTCTTTAAGCAAGCTTTGCATAACACGGACAACAGATCCCAAGGGAAGAAGATCTGGAATAAGCTCGTCCACCACTTTTGGATGAGTCTTCTTAAAGTTTTCAATAAGACTTGAAGCTTCCTGACGACCCAACAATTCATGGGCATGACCACGAATAAGCTCGGTGATATGTGTGGCCATAACCGTTGGAAGATCCACCACAGTGTATCCCGCGAACTCTGCATCTTCTTTACGAGAAGGTGAGACCCACATCGCATCCAAACCGAACGCTGGTTCTTTTGTAGGAATGCCATCAATACGATCGGAAACGTTACCTGGATCCATCGCAAGCAACGAATCTGGGCGAAGTAGGCCGCCGCCCACTTTATTGCCTTTAATCAACATGCGGTATTCGCCTGGAGCCAACTGCAAGTTGTCACGGATATGAATACTTGGAACCACGATCCCCAGATCCAAAGCGAACTGCTTACGGATACTGACGATACGTTCAAGCAAGTCACCACTTTGATCTGACTCAACGATATTGATAAGTCCATAGCCCACTTCCAGCTCGAGCATGTCGACAGGAAGCATCGTTTCGATATTTTCTTTCTTCGGCACATTGGCTGCATCTTGAACTTGTTTCTTTTCCGCAGCGGCTGTTTCGGCTTTGTATTTCGTGATCACCCAAGACAATCCACACATCAATCCGCCCATCATCAAGAACGGAACTGTTGGAAGTCCTGGAACCAAACCCATCAAAATCAAAACACCACCAGAGATCATCACGGCGCGAGGATTCAACAAGAGTTGTCCTGTCACCTCACTACCCATGTCTTTATCTGAATTTGAAGTACGAGTAACAATGATACCGGCAGCAGTTGAGATGATCAAAGCTGGAATCTGCGCAAGCAATCCGTCACCGATGGTAAGCATGGTGTAGATTTTTGCGGCGTTGCCAATATCAAGACCTTTTTGAATAACCCCGATACCCAAACCACCAATGATATTGATCATCGTGATAATGATACCTGCGATAGCGTCTCCGCGTACGAACTTAGAGGCACCGTCCATAGCTCCATAGAAATCGGCTTCTTGCTCAATCGCTCTACGACGCTTACGCGCTTCTGCTTCAGTGATATGTCCTGAATTCAGTTCCGCATCGATGGACATCTGTTTACCAGGCATCGCATCCAAAGTGAAACGTGCAGCGACTTCGGCTACGCGCCCAGAACCCTTCGTGATTACCATGAAGTTGATCACGATCAAGATAACAAACATCACGAAACCGATGACATAGTTTCCACCGACAACGAAGTTCGCGAATGACGCGATAACGTGTCCGGCAGCAGCTTCCCCTTCATGTCCATGGGTCAAGATCAAACGTGTCGTTGCCACGTTCAGGGACAGACGGAACAAGGTCGTCATCAAAAGAAGTGACGGGAAGGAAGTGAAATCCAACGCTTTTTGCGTATATAAACTCACCAAAAGAATAAGGATACTGATGGCAAGAGAGAAAGTCAGAGAGATGTCCAAAAGCATCGGAGGCAATGGGATAATCATCACCGCCAAGATCGCTAAGACACCGAAAGCAATAAGAAGATCGGTATTCTTAGTATACTTTTCGAATCTCTTTAAAAACTGAAAAACGTCTTCCATTATCTTTTCTTCCTACGCAAACGATAAACATACGAAAGAACTTCTGCCACAGCGACAAAAAGCTCACGTGGTATTACTTGGCCAACCTTCATTGTTTTAAAAATAGTACGAGCCAGAGGCTTATTTTCCACGATGGGAATATTGTGCTCTCTAGCGAGTTGCTTGATATTTTCAGCTACTGAATCTGCCCCCATGGCAATGACCTGAGGAGCTGGCAAATTATCAGAGTACTTCAAGCAAACAGCGATATGAGTCGGATTGGTGATGATCACGTCAGCCTTAGGAACTTCGGCCATCATACGCTTGCTGGCCATTTCCCTTTGAATACGACGAATGCGCGATTTGATCATAGGATCACCCTCGCGCTGTTTGTGTTCTTCTTTAATTTCTTGCTTCGTCATCATCATTTTCTTTTCAAGATCCCAACGCTGATAGAAGTAATCCGCAGCAGCGAGGATAAACATCACCGCGCCGACACCACCTAAAAGCTTTGCGACCACGGCACCAAGATAAGAAATGATTTGTTCGACAGAGAAACTCATCATGTAAGGAATCTGATGAACTTCACCGCGCAAAAGATAATATAAGATCAGACCGATCGCGCCCATCTTCAGCAAAGACTTCACGGCCTCAACAATCGAACGCATGCTAAACACGCGCTTGAAGCCTTCCATTGGATTTACTTTTTCAAATTTTGGCGTCAATGCGTCTTCAACTTGCATGAAACCCGTTTGTGCAACGGAGCACGCAACACCTAGGATACCGGCAATACCAACCACTGGCATGATCAAGATGAAAGCGGTTTTACCGTTCATCATGAAAGCCTCTGTGAAATTGCCTTTACGGACCATTTCGACCATGTTCGGACCGAATGAATATTGGAAAAGTTCGTAGAAATTTTTAAAGAAAAAACGACCCAGAAAATAAACGCTACCGGCCGCAGCGAGTAGTAATACCGCTGACGCAAGCTCCTTTGAATGAGCAACGTTACCTTGCTTACGGAACTCTTCCCGTCTCGCATCCGTTGCTTCTTCGGTCTTTTCGCCGTTATCTTCTGACACTTCAGTTCCTTCCTAGAACCTGTTGCCTGGTTATACTCCGGCTCCGCCGAAGTAGGTAAGTCATCCTTACCCTATAAGTGTTTCATCACATCGAACAATTTGCTTGATGTAATTTCAATTAATCCCGTCATCTCCATTGTTAAAAGTGGGAGACAAATAAAAACCACTGTCATTCCTAGCATGATCGTCACCGGCATACTTGTTACCAGGACGTTGATCTGAGGAACTGCTCTTCCCAAGATACCGAATGCTAGATTCACCAACAAGATCGTCACAATCACTGGTGCACACATCTTGATAGTCAGCAATAATGCCATTTGCCCAAACAGCGCGATCTCGCCAAAGGGTCCAATATTTAACTGCAAAGAACTTACCGGCACCAACTCATAACTTTTTACAAATGCATGTTTATCCTAGTGTTAACCATTGTCCGACAAAAAGATCATCTTGCCTACTTTAGAATTGAACGTATCCAAAACGTTTCCGCTTGTTCCCATCATAGGATTGTACATCTGAGATGCACTCAAGCCGACACTCATGGACACTAAATCCCCTACCATTGTGACAACGAAGAAGAACAGGCGGGTTAAGAAACCCAGGACCAATCCCACAATAAGTTCGCGGATTGCTAAACCTATAATATCATTCGAAATTGCCAGATAGTTCACATTCCCAATTCTTACCACTGGGAAGATCAACATGCTCAAAACAACGGCCAGGAGAATTTTTACAGGGGCATTGATCGCAGCTGCGCCAAAAAAAGCTGAAGTCACAATAAATGCCAACATGCGCAGAAGGATCAGCGCAAAAAGCAAAATCTGTGCTTCAGTCAATGCCGTGTAATTGATCATCTATTCCCTTACCATCACCGCAATATTATCAAATAAATTCACAGTGTAAGTGCTCATCACATCCATCATCCACGGCCCCGCCAGGACAAAGACTAAAGCCACCACAATCATTTTCGGAATGAAAGTTAAAGTCGCTTCATTGATCTGAGTCAGGGCTTGGAAAATACTCACAGCCAAACCAACTACCAAGGTTGAAATCAACAATGGAGCCGACAACATAGCCGTTGTTCTAAGGGCGTCTTGACCTAATTTAATTACTAATTCTTCTGTCATCTTTCACCTCACCCGAAACTCTTGACCATGGAACCGATGAGCAAACCCCATCCGTCTACCAGGACAAAAAGCATGATCTTAAAGGGCAACGAAATCACAACCGGAGGAAGCATCATCATACCCATGGCCATCAACACACTCGCTGCGACAATGTCGATCACGAGGAATGGTAGGAAGATGATAAAGCCAATTTGGAATGCTGTTTTCAGCTCTGACACAACAAAGGCTGGAACTAAAACCATCGTCGGAACTTCTGCACGGGTTTTCGGTTTATCAATTTTTGAAAGCTTCACAAACAAAGCCAGGTCTGCATCACGAGTTTGTGTGAACATGAACTTTCTTAGAGGAGCCAAAGTTTTTTCCACCGCAACATCTTGGGAAATCTTTCCCGCGATATAAGGTTGAATGCCATTTATATTCATCTCATTGAAAGCTGGCTGCATGATGAAGAAAGTCAGAAACAATGACAAACCCACCAACAATTGATTCGGTGGCATTTGTTGAACACCCATCGCTTGTCTTAAGAAAGACAAAACGATGATGATACGAGTGAATCCTGTCATCATGATCAAGATCGCCGGAGCCAAAGTTAGCACCGTCATAATCAAGATCAGTTTAACTGCATTCACCACTTCATTTGGATTATCAGTCGTCTTAAAGCCCAAGTTCACCGTTGGCAATGTCACCTGCGCAAACGCGCTAGAGCTTACCAATAAAACAAGCGGTAATAACAATAGACTTAAAAGTGCAAAGTGACTTCGACGAAATTGGAAGCCAGACAAGAGCTTTCTCACTGGAAAGACCTCATTCCTTTAAGACGTTTCGAAACGATATCTTTGATGCCGCTAATTGCGAACTCTTCATCGCTATCTAAATCTTTTGCAGCACGCTTGTTATTTTTGCGTGGAGTCTCATCAGCAGCTTCTTCATTTTCGTCAAATGAAGCATCGTTATTTTTGCCGAAGCCACCTAGAACATTACCGAAGCTTTTCGGAGCTTCTTCTGGAACTTCATCGTCCAACAAAGACAATGATTTGATCATTGAAATATTATAGTCCGTCACACCGATAAGAATGGATTCACCAGCTACGCGCACAATGGCCAAGCTTTTTTTAGGACCCAAATAATGCTGTTGCAAAACTTTTATCTGCGTTTGGTGTTTTCTATCTTTAGGAACTGAGTATTTTTTCAAGAAGATAAATGCGCCTGTGCCTACAACTCCCAACAAAGAAAGAGTCAAAAGGATGCGGAATCCGCCGCCTTCTGCAGAAGCTTTTTTATTTCCATCAAGATTCAATGGAATCTCTGACTCTTTGCGAGTGTCTACTTTTGGTTTTTCCGCAGCGATAGGTGTTGCTTCCTCCTTCGCTGAAGCTACGGCGGACGAGTCCCCCGCTTCAACGATAGCGCCAGAAGATGGGGGCATCTCCGTCACTTGAGTACCAACAGACTTGTTCGCCATAGCTTCAGCGGAGGCGAAAACAACTAAAAGTAAAGGCAACAACCAGCGCATCTTTGTCCTCTTATCTAAATTGGCTTTTATTATCTAAGTTGTTCTACGCGTTCAGCCGGTGAGATAACGTCAGTTAAACGCACACCGAATTTTTCATTGATAACCACGGCCTCACCGCGGGCGATCAATTTATCATTCACGTAAACTTCCATGGGCTCACCCGCAAGCTTGCTCAACTCTATGACACTTCCTTGGGTCAAATTGAGTAATTCACTGACTGGCATTTTTGTACGGCCCAACTCCACCGTCACCTTGAGGGGAATATCGAGAATTAAATTCAAATTTCTATCTTTTTGGCCGCTCAACTCATCAGATTTCTTGCCAGCTGCTGGGCTTGCTGTCATGCCCGACGCCTCTGCCAATAACTGATCTGCCAAATCATCTAGTTTATCTTCTGTCATCTGATCCCCCTACTTTGTCACTGGACGAGTCACTTGGACTGCCACAGTACCGTGATGTATTCCGTAATAACCTTTGAACTTTTTAACGCCTTCAACTTCAACGTCGAACTCACCTGATGCATCTTGATCGAGTGGAATAACGTCCCCAACTTTCAAGGTCATCAAATCACGCAATTTGATTTCCGTTTCGCCGAGATTCACTTTGATGCCCATGTCAGTCTCAAGAAGTTGTTCTTGAATGATTGAAGTCCAAAGTCTTTTGTCTGTTTGATCTGACTCTACCTGGAAACCTGTAGAGAGCTTTTGTTTGATAGGTTCAATCGTCGCATAAGGAATCACGATTGAGATCGTTCCTGATGCATTTTCCAATTCAACGTCGAATGTTGAAGCAATAACCACATCTGTTGGAGGCACGATACCTACGAACTGTGGATTCACTTCCGTACGAACAAATGAACAACCGATTTTTTCGATGGAAGCCCAAGCCGCTTCCATATCGTTGATCGCAAGACCCACGACTTTTTGCACGATCTGCAATTCAATCGGAGTAAAATCTTTACCGTCAATTTTTGTATAAGGACGGTCTGCTCCACCGAAGAAGCTGTCGACTAAGGCATAAGCCAATTTACTTTCAATTACAAAAAGAGCTGAACCACGTAAATTACCAAAGCGTAAAACGCTCATGCATGTTGGCATTGGCAACGTATTGATGAACTCACCAAATTTCAAAAATTCCGTGCCGGTCAAAGTGATCGACGCAATCTTACGAAGTGCCGATGACAAAGAGACGCGGAAAGCACGCATGAATTTCTCGTAGATAACTTCCAATTGAGGAAGACGACCACGAATAATACGATCTTGGCTGGTCAGATCATAAGATACGATCTTACGATCATCGACTTTGGCAACGCCGCTAGATGACTGACCTTCAGATTTAGGAGCTTCTGAAGACGCCACATCCCCATCAGAGACGGCGGCTAACAGAGCATCCACTTCACTTTGCGAAAGAACCTGATTCATAGTCCTGCCTTAGTTATAGATAAACTCTGTGAAGAACACGTTCGAAATCTTTCCTTGAACCAGGAATGAATTGATAGTGTCTTTAATTTCATTTCTTAGATTGTCTTTACCTTCACGAGAAGAAACTTCGTCATAAGTTTTGCTCGAAAGAATAATGATGATGATATCGCGGATCTGCGCTTTGCGCTTATCGATCTCTTCCGCGGCATGGTCCCCTTTGAGTTCGAGTTCCATGTTTACTTTCGCAACCTTACGGCCTTTAGCGCCTGCAAGATTTACGATAAACGTCTCAAGTGGTACAACTTTTCCAACCACTTCTTTTTCTTCAGTGGCTTCTTTATGTTGGGCTTCCGCCTCACCTTTAATAACTTGTTCAATTTTAGGTTCGGCTGCTTCTTTTTGCTTACCTTTATAAAGCATGAAACCTACGCCCGCGACGATGAGCATATTGATCACTGCCAATGCAATAAGAAGTATAGGCTTTTGTCCAGATCCACCGCTTGCTGCCGGTGCTGCTTCCACTGCTGCTTTTTCTTCAGCCACTATCATCCTCCATGAGCTGGTCAGTCTGCACTTCGGCTCCGCCGAAGTAGGAAAGTCTACTTAAATCCTTTACGCAAACCACCCTCACCGAAATCTTAAGCAACACAAATGCCAACAGGACTCTGGTCTAGCTCTGCTCATTGCCTTCTAACATATTTGATTAGAGGCAATTTTTGCCTGTGAGGAAAATGTTTCCATGCAAAAATTCTCTGACGCTAGTCAAAGTTTTGGCGTCAGAAATCCGCTAAAGACAACAAAATGAAATTAGTAAGGGCCATGATCTTTGAAACAAAGCGGCTACTTCCATTGACGAAACACTGCAAGAGGAGTGCCCTTAAAGAGGAGCCCTAATTCAACGAAACCTCGATGAAAGTCGAGAAGGAGGATACCATGGACACTCAAATGTTTCAGGGAAAATTCGGTGAAATTTCCAACGCGTTGAAGAGCCAATTCTCCAATTTAAATCTCTCCGAAGACGAATTAAAAAAAGCAATGGCAAGTCCCGACGACCTGATCAATCTCGTCTGCGAAAGAACCGGCCTCTCAAAAGAAGAAGCCAGCAAAAAAGTCCATTCCCTCATGAGCAGCCTACACATCGACGATGAAACAGCAAAAAGCTGGATGGCAAAACTCAGCGACAAAGTCGAACACAAATACGACGAAATCAAAAGCAAGTTCACTCACTAACCCGAAAGGTACGGACACACTTATGGTGTCGCTGACGCGTTATTTGACGCGGTTGCGACACCATAAGTGTGTCCGTACCTATTTTTGGAAGCGGAATCCTCGGGCGAAGATGGCGTCTAGCCAACGTACTGGTATTACTCTGAGGACGAGTGCTTGTAGGTGGATGCCTTTTCCTACTAGGTAGTAGGGGTATGGGTTTTCTAGTTCGATGGCCTTGATTACTTTTTCAGTTACGTGGGAAGTTGGAACGGCATTTCTGGCGACCTCTTCTACTGCCAATACTAGATTGTCTAGGGCTTCTCCGTAAACGGATTGTAGCTCTGGCGAGATTTTGGTTTCTAGTTTGCGGCTACTCTCGATGGATTTATCCCAGATTTCAGTTTTGATTGGACCGGGTTCGATAAGAACGACCTTCACTCCTAAACTGCGTAGCTCCCGTCTTAAGGAGTCCGTTATTGCACGGACGGCATGTTTAGAACTGGTGTAGGGAGCTAGAAAAGGACTCGACATGCGGCCACTGATGGAGCCTATATTCACAACCCGTCCCTTGGTTTTTCGCAATAACGGCAAGAAGATCTGAGTCACCCGCAGCAATCCAAAAACATTCACTTCGAAGAGTTTTTTCCACTCTTCTATTTCGATGGCTTCAATCGGACCACCTAAAGCGATTCCGGCATTGTTAACCAACGCAAAATCAGTCACTCCAGCTTGAGCGATCTTTTGGTGTGCGCTTTCAATGTCAGAGTTTACTGTCACATCCAGTTTTAAAACTTCCAAGCGATCTGAAAATTTTTGTTTCAAGCTTGCCAAAGTTTCAGGCTTTCTTACTCCCGCCCAAACAAAATATCCTCGCTCAAGAAATTTTGCGGTCAGTTCATGCCCAATGCCCGTCGATGCGCCAGTAATTAAGATGTGTTTCATGAAAAAAACGATAGCAGTCTTAACGACAAAGGCAAGAGAAAGCTCGAAACGAGAAAGTTCCAGAGCCGTGATCAAAAAAAAAGGCCGTCCGCGGACAGCCTTCTTTTATATTAAACTATTTTTGGATAAAACTATTGTTGAGCTTTTTGCTTCACAATACTGTCAGCCAAAGAGTTCAAAAAATTCGCGAAACCCTGCAAAGATTTGTAAGTCTCTGCATCTTCCTTCAAAAGTTTATCAACTAGCTCTTTCAAGCCCGGTTGATCTTGTTGGAAGCTCTTGTTTGCTGAATTTAAAACTAGGCTTACAGAGCCTTCAACGCCACCGCGAGATGCAATAACTTCAGCCTCGATATTTTTAAATTCAACATCTTCCACTTTAAGATTCGCAGGAAGTTTATTGAAGTCGATAACAACTGCGACATGAAGTTTAGCTGTCACAACGTTGCCCTGTTGATCTTTAACCAACTCCTCAAGTTTAGCATCGACAGTCACTGCTTCGCCATATTTTTGCCCGTATGTAGAGGCAACTTCTTGAGCGATCTCTCCAAGACCTTCTGCAAAAGAATTCAAAGTCGGTTGACCAAAAGCTTTTACAAGATCCAACTTCAATGACAAAGCACCAGTTGCCGTTGGATTTTGACCATCTCCATAGTGATATTGAACGTTATCCAACTTCAAATTCACTTCATTTTCCGGGCCTTTTTTCCAAACTGAAGCTTTCAAACCGAAATCCAAAGCACGAATAGAATCAACGTTCAAATCTGTGAATTTGATTTCCATCTTTGTGTTTTCGTTATTGTAAGGAGCAGTGATCTCTGCAACTTTTTGATTAACTGCTTCTTTAGAGATAAAGCCAGCAGCGACGGCAACGGAAGAAATAACAAATACAAACGGAACAACCTTCTTAAACAATGATTTCATGGAGTCTCCAATATTTATTTGAATGTTTTTGAACCGGGGGCAATCTAAAACGCAGCCCCTAAGCTGTCGTGAGAAAATTCAGATATTGAAAACAATTCGCGTAAAATGCTCGGCTTGTAATGTTAGCGGTCTTCCCAAAAATGCCCTCCTATTGCCCCCTGTCCAATGCTTAGACAGGGAGTACCTCCCAACAGCGTCCCAATGGCAATTAAATGAAACCCTGACAAATCACTCCATGGCGGGGCTTTTGCTTTATAAAAGATTAACCAAAACAAAGGTGTATTCCAATGGCAACGAAAGTCATACTTCTGACATTACTTCCACTCATCGTTTTATGGATTGTTGTCATCGCGTTCTGCAAAGCCTTCGTTCCTCAGTCCAAGGCCAACTCTAAACACTTGTCCGATGCTGCTTGCTTTGACCCCACAGAGGCCCTTCATGAAATCATCTAATGCCCAAGTATTAGATGGAAGACGTGAGCTGAAGACGCGCAATAAAGCCTGGGCTCACAAGCTTGCCAAGCTTATTGCCACTACGAATATTTCGCCGAATCAAATCTCTGTATTAAGTATTGTCTGCGCACTTGGAGGCCTTGCGGCTTTCGCAGCTGCACACGCCACAGGAAATCGTCTTCTATTAATCTTAGCAATCTTAGGAATTCAAACTCGTCTTCTTTGCAATATGATGGACGGAATGGTTGCCATCGAGTTTAAAAAGAAATCTGCGGTGGGTGATATCTACAATGAAGTCCCAGATCGCGTCGGAGATGCTATTCTTATCTTAGGTGCGGGTCTTTATTGTCAAAGTCACGATCTTGCCATGACCTTAACTTGGGTGAATATCTTCCTGGCGACAATGACTGCCTACATTCGTGCTTTGGGAGCCTCCCTCGGCAACGGTCACAAATATCTGGGTCCCATGGCAAAACAGCATCGCATGGCTTTGCTTTCCGTGGCAGCTTTGGTTGAACTTATTTTTAACGTCGACGCTATCTATGTGTCTATGTGGGTTCTGCTTATCGGACTTGTCATTACGATCATTCGTCGTATCTCAAACTTGTCGCAAAGTCTTAATTCTCGCCAGGAGGAGAAATGAATTCATCACTCTCGGGCGCGTTGATCTCTATCTATTCTTTGCTGACTATTTTGACTTCTATCTTTGCAATCGTTCGTTGGATAAAAGGTCCCGGCAAATTAATTTCTGAACTGATCGAAAGAACACTTTCATGGTGGGCAATGATCACCGTGGCTTCCGTTTGCCTATTCATGAATGATATCGTTGCCACTTTAAGTCTTATGACTTTATCTATTTTTGCGTTTCATGAAATCATCAGCAAATACAACCTCAGCCAAGATCATAAAAAAGTTTTACGCATTTGTTATTGTGCGATTCCAATTCAATACCTTCTTGCTTATTACAATGAATATTCACTGTTTCTAACATTCATCCCGGTTATGGTGTTCTTGGCTTTGAGTTTACGCAGCGTGGTTTCTGGCACGACTGAAAACGTTAGCCGCACCATGGGAGTGATCCATTGGTCACTGATGATGACTGTCTTTAGTTTTTCACACATCGCACTACTCTATTCTCCAAACATTACTTTGGCGAGCCACGATCAGAAATATCATTTGATTCTGTTTTTAATTCTTGCGACCGAAATCAACGACGTTTTCCAATTTACTTGGGGAAAAATCTTTGGCAAAACAAAAGTATGTCCAGAGATTTCTCCTAAGAAGACCGTGGAAGGCCTTATCGGCGGCGTTCTTTCAACCACAGCGTTGTCTTATACTCTTGCCGGATTCATTGGAACCACTCCGATTCAAGCGATGATCTTGGGTGCTTTGATTGCCTTGACTGGCTTCTTCGGGGACATCACGTTCTCTGCCATCAAACGTGATCTGAATATCTAAGCTCTTTGGACTTCGATCCCAGGACAATGTGGTCTTTTGGACCGCGTCGACTCTTTAGCTTTAACGTCCATCATTTTCTTCTACGCATTTAAATACATGATCTAAATGTAGAATAAGGAATATAAAAATGAATCAAACCATTCCTATTATTTTGAATTTGATTGCAGCTTTATTCGGCGCGGGCGGACAGTACTTTTATAAAGTCGGCGCTTCTAAAATGAAGGATATCCCACTTTATCAGAACTGGAATATCCTCTTGGGTATTTTAAGTTTTTGCGTGGTGATGGCTCTTTTTATAATTGCCTATCGCTTGGGTGGGAAAATTTCCGTTGTATTTCCAATCTATGCCACAACATTTCTTTGGGGCACTTTCCTGGAAATGGTGATTGATAAACAAAACCTCACTTTGCCACAATGGCTGGGCACGGCTTTGGTGATTATCGGCATCTCTGTCATCGCGATCTTTTCAAGACAAGCTGCTTAATTCAAAGCAATGCTCCCTCGATAAAAGGGGCATTGCTTTTTCAGATCACACCTTAATGAGTTCCCTCACTGATAAACGGTGCAATCTCCTTCTGCAACTGCTCTACAACGGCTGCAGAGCCTGCGATGATCGAGTTCTTATAGGGATTGTATTTATCTCCTCTATAAGTGGTAACTTTACCCCCCGCCTCTTCGACTAAAAGAATTCCGGCGGCGGCATCCCATGGTTGAATATTGCGCTCCCAGTAACCATCAAAGACACCGCGTGCGACCTGACATAGATCATAAGCGGCAGCTCCAGGACGACGAACACCTCGGCACTTGCGCACGATGTGTCCAAATATTTTTAATTGCTCTGAAATAATATGTTCGTGTTCTGCCACAAAGCCCGTCGCCAAAAAGGCCTCTTTGAATTCATTCGTCTTGCTAACACTCAAAGGACGCCCGTTAACGAAAGCGCCTTTACCACGGATTGCGGTGTAGGTTTCTTTCAACATCGGAACATCAATCACGGCGAGTTGAATTTCTCCGTTGATCTCTAAACCTAAGCTAATGCAAAAAATTGGAAAGCGATGAATGTAGTTGGTGGTGCCATCCAAGGGATCCAAGATCCAACGGCCCTGGGGACCCGCGCTTTGCCACTGGACCTTAGCCCCAGCCGCATAGGACTCCTCACCCAAAAATTCTATGGACGGAAAATTTTTCTTGAGATGCTCCGCAATGACACGCTCTGATTCTTTGTCAGCTTCACTGACCAAACCGGCTTGGAACTTTTCTTCGACGTGTTCTAAGTTGCCGAAATAATTGAGAAGCACTTCACGCCCTAAGCTGACAGCCTTGATAGCCGTACCTAAGACCTGTTCCCAATTCATTGATTCTACGCTATTTTTCATGATTTCCCCTTCAGGCAAGGGCGTCAGGTTATTGACCTGTTACGCGACTTAACGCTAACATGGATATACGGCCAAAGGAAGGGCCCGAAACTTAAGCATTCAAGCGAGTTTAAACTTATGAGGATTCAAAAAATGGCTGCAAAGACCGATGGTGTCGTAAAACTAGTATTAGTTTTCTTTCTTACTTTACTCTCTTTCTCTATCGGAACTTTCGTTGGCAAAAAGTACAGTGACAATCAACATCAATTGTCTCAACTAGAACCTCAAAAAGGTGAAAAAGCAGATCGCGAAGTGGCTTCTGTTCATGAAGAAGAAGGCGAAAAGAAAGCTTCTGGCACAATGACTGACGCAGAGATCGCTAAGCTTGCAGAAGAGTTCGTTGCTGATGAAACAACTCCTTCAACTGAAACTGCAAAAACTGATGAAGAACACGGCGAACACAAAGCAGAAGCTGGTCATGGCGAAGCCACAGTTGCTGAGCAAAGAGACGCTAAAGCTGACGCCCAAAAGCCAGCTCACGGAAAAGAAAAAGCGACACCAGTATCTAAAGCTAATGAGCCTTCTTCTGCTGCTAAAGAAATCGCTGCTGGTAAAAATCCAATTGCTACTGAGCACAAAGCAACAACTGCTACTACTAAAGAAGCACGCGTTCCTTCTTCACTTCCAAAAGACGTTGCCGCTTACACTGTTGGCAAATTCACAGTGCAAGTTGCTTCTTATGCTGACGAAGCTGAAGCTCAAAAATTCGCCTCTGATCTTAAAGACAAAGGTTACAGCGCATTCTACGTACCAGCGAACATTAAAGGTAAAACTTGGTTCCGCGTAAGTGTTGGACAATTCGCAACTCCTAAAGAAGCTGCGACGTACAGAACAGAGATTTTGAGCAAAGCTAAAGTAGGCTCTGCGATCGTTCAAAAAATTACTGAGTAATCTTTCTTACTTCCTATCGCTCATAAAGAAAAAGCCTGCGTATTCAACGCAGGCTTTTTTTTATTTTTCTAGCTGAAACTTTTCAAAGCGGTAAAGCTCTTCTTCGATGCGCTTCTTGTTAGCCGCTGACTTTCCTTTGCCAATCCAATTCCATTTTTGAATCAGCAGCTCCCCTTCTTGGCGATCCGTTTTTAAATCCACAGAGGCGACAATTTGGTCATCTACCAGGACAGGCAACGCAAAGTATCCGAAAACTCTTTTTTCCTTCGGAAGATACGCCTCAAAACGATGATCATAATCAAAAAATGTTTTTAAGCGCTTGCGCTGAATAATAAGAGGATCGAATGGCGATAGAATATGGGTGATCTCTTCTTGCAGCTGAAGATCTTCTTCAAAAACTTCTGGTTGAACCCAATACTGAATCTTTTCTTCGCCGCGGAAGTGAACCGGAAGCATTGTGCCCTGCTTTACCTTGGCCTCAATCAACTTTTTGATCGCCGATTTATTTTTTGCATCTAAATAGCAAATTGAATCCAAACTGACCAATCCTTGAGAGCGCAAAGATCTTTCCAACAGGTACTCTAAAACTTCTTTTTCCGTAGCCGCCTTAGGCGCCTTATCCCAATCAAAATGGCGCGCGGTCAGTTCATACTTCTTCAACATCCCGACACGTTCACTGATAACAAACTGCCCTGTATGAAATCCTAACTGCAAGGCCTTCTTGGATGGCTTTTCGCTGGCCCAGGGATGATTCTTTTCCACTAAGACATCATCGTTAATATCGCGAATAGAAATCGCTCCCTCTTTTTTGATCAGGCGAAGAACCTTTTGGCTATCTTCCTTAGAAACACTTCGAAACCAAGAAGCCGGATGCTTTTTCATTCCGAGCATCTGCCCCATAAAAAACCGATAGTCCTTCGTTGGTACATAAGCCAATGCATGAGTCCAATACTCAAAAACTGTTTTATCTATCGCTTGAGATTGATGCAGATCTTTTCTTTTATAGCGAGGAATACGATTGAAAAGAATATGGTGATGGCTGCGTTCAATGACATTGATCGTATCAATCTGCACATAGCCCAAGTGTTCAATGGCGGCCCGAGTGGCTTTTGCTCCACTTCCAAAAGGTGCCGAAGTCTCAAGTCTTTGTGCATGCAACCAAATGAGTCTGGCCTGACTCTTATCAATAATTTCGCTCATGAAAAATTCCTAGGGATTGAAAACCAACACTAAATAAACCAAGAAGACCACGATATGCACAGAGCCTTCCAATAAAGTCGTGCGACGATTTGAAAAAGTCAGTGAACTCAAAATCAAAGTGATCGCCAGTAATGTCATCTCTGTAGGACGAAGACCTAAGATCACCGTTTGTTTTGAGAAAATACCAATGGCCAAAACCACCGGCACCGTCAATCCCACCGTCGAAGTCGCGGCCCCCAAGCAAAGATTGATCGCACGCTGCAAATCATTTCTGGCTACTGCTTTCAAAGCACTGATACCTTCCGGTGCAAATACAATCGCCGCAATGACCACACCGCCCAAAGCTGTTGGCAAACCCAACGATACGATTCCGTAATCCAGGATCTTCGCCAAACCTTTAGATAATAATACGATGGGAAGAATATTTGCGAATAACAGTATCACATGCTTGTGCAAAGCAGATTTATCGCCCTCTACTTTTCCAGAATGCGCTAAAGTAATTCCCACAGGTCCACTTTCCTCAATGTGCACATAGAAAGCTCTGTGCCGTCCCGTTTGAGTGATCAAGAACACTCCATACAAGGCGATGGTGAATAACGAAAATGCCCCGGCCTGCAATGGAGTCAAAGTTCCACCCGTTGATGATGTCGTGAAGTTTGGAAGGATCAATGCGATCGAGGTCAACGGAATCAACACTGCTAAATAAGAAGCCGCTCCTTGAAGATTGTAAGACTGCTCGCGATGTTTGAAACCTCCGATGAACAATCCAAGTCCCACGACACCATTTAATACAATCATCAGAACCGCAAACATTGTATCACGTCCCAGCGTTGGAACTTCCTTCGATCCCAGCATCACAGCTGCAATCAAAGCGACTTCAATGACAACGATAGAAAGAGTTAAGATCAGAGTTCCGTAGGGTTCCCCCAATGCCAAGGCCAACTCCTCTGCTTCGTGTACAACCCCGAACGCTGACCACAAGATCACACCGAAGAGCCAAAGAAATAAAGTGGTCAAGACTACGGGCGAACTAAGATCCTCCAACCACGTAGAAAGAAAGAAGACAAAGCATAATACGGTCACCCAAGAAATTATCAGTCGTAAAGTCATGTGTTTCGACAAGCGGCCCCCAAGATCATGGTTGTTCACTCCATTTCCAAGGGGCATGCCATAGTTGTCAAGATCATACTTATTTTGAATACTTATGAGGGCGCAGGGTTTAACGAGCTCAGTTCAGTGGAATGAAAATTCCCAGTCGAGCTACCGCACTGAAAGTGGGGTTCGGATCAAAGTCACTCGAGAAAAGAGTACGGCCTTCGATAGCAGCAATGGCACCAACATCTTTTGTAAAGCTATATCGCAAATCACTGCCCAGACTTAATCCAGTAAGAACCTTAGTTCCCGATTTATCATTCTGAGAGGTTCCCATAAATGTGGTCTTCACTTCGTCTTGATAGGCGCCAACGCCCAAGCCGCCATAAATAGAAATTTGCAACGGCAGCAATTCTTTTTTCGTTGTTAAGAAATGCCAACGTCCCCACAAAGTCAGTTCTTGATGGGTGTGATCAATGCTGGTCGTGGAATTCCCGCTACTTTCTGTGTAATTAGAGTACTCAAAAAGAGCCGAAAGATTCGCACGTTGATAGGCAAAAGCATAATTCCAGAATGTATTAGTTTGAAAGTCTTGCTCGTTATTGCGTTCATAACGCAATTCCATTCCCACTGGATAAAGTTGCAAACTGGACTCGGGATTCGACTGAGGAGTTTTTAAGCGTGACTCCTGCGCAGTCGCAGTGATTGAACATAAAAGAAAGAATCCCGCCAAGATGAATTTCATGAACTACTCCGCTACCAATTTCCAAGAACCATCTTGCTTGCAGGTCTTTTTAACATCTGCATTTCCAGAAGAGTTCGCAAAGACCTCTGCAAGGTATTGGCACTCCTGCTCATTCATCTCGGGCATCACTGAAGCCAGAGCATTCACGAATTGCACAGAGCTGTAGTAGCTTCCGTCACTTGTCTTATCAAGATCCGTACGAAGCAATGGCAAAACTTGAACAACCAACTTCGCGATCTCTTTGCGAGCGTCTTTGTCTTCAAGATTGTGAGACTTTGCGGAGATATCAGAAAGTCTTTTCAAGAAGCGCGAAAACTGTGTTCCTAAAGTATAGGCATAACCTGTCAAAGATCCATCGACGTTATTTGGATCGTAAGAGATATAAACTCCGATAGTTCTTCTGATTGCAATCTCTGTCGGAAGAGAATTCACAGCCAATACATTGCGGACGTTCAAAGAACGAGCGACTTTCTCTGACGGAAGTGAGGCTGCGATAAAATCAGGATTGCCCGTATACATCCAACCCCAGAAATCCGCGAGGCCTTCGTTAATTCCGCGCAACAAAGCTGAATGATAGTAAGTATGAACTTCTTCAGAATCTTGGTCATTAGGCTGCAACGGAGTCACGCGACCTTCTATGCGTCCCATCGAAGAAGGCGTCTGCTCAAGATCTTGGATGCCTGACTCACGCAGAAACAAGGCGCGATCATGATTAGAAGCCGCTTGCCCAAGTCCCTTAAGAACTAGTTTATAAAACAAAGAATGAAAATGCTCATGTGCGAGAATTCCCGCATTGATCGCAATCGGAAGATCCTGTTGAGTGTACGGCACGATCAACATCGAATCTGTTTTACCGTCATAAAAAGCGTTGTTTCTCATGCCGCCTTTAACTTTGACGCCAATACCAACATCACGGGGCCACTTATTGACGTTCTCTGCGCCGACTTCTTTGTCCATCTCAGCAAGACGTTGCATGTGTGCGTAGATTACGACCATTTGCTGCGAAATATCGTTGGCTGGAATATAGTTGCCATCGTTGTTGCGAATGAACTTCCCCTTAGGGGCTTCGCCATTCAAATGATTGTCGATAATACGAGGACTAAAAAAGAACTTAACAAACCGACCTGAAACTTCCTGCAAATTGCTCAACCCGCTCAGCTCAATAAACGACAACGAGTAGTTTGACGCCGACTTGGCATCATTCATGGGAGCAAGGACCTTAATGTCCCCTGAGACGTTTGCAGAGTCAGGATTGGAGGAGCAGCCTCCGAGAGTCGTCATGGTGCAAAAGCCTGACGCGATGAAAATTGCTGCTGTGATTCGGCTAAAAACGCGCTTCACAAAATCCTCTCTAAGCACTATAAACGGGAGAGTCCGCTAGGCTCATGACTAAATGCGTTACAGTTGTAGTCGAGTTCGTGGAAATTCTCAATGAAAACTTAGGGATAAGCAAACTTTGTCAACTTCACCACTTTTTAGACAGTGGACCCAGGGGTTGATTTGCGAGCAGTTTGGGCGGTTCGGGATAAAACCCAGAACTTTCTAGGGAAGAAGGCTAATGGATATACTTGATTTTGTTACTAAAAACATGAACCCACCCCAGAAAGACGCCATTGAGACCTTGAACGGCCCCCTTTTGATTTTGGCCGGAGCCGGATCTGGAAAAACCCGTGTTCTAACTCATCGTATGGCTAACATTATTGGCCAAGGGGCCGCCGCTCCGGACGGCATCCTTTGTGTGACCTTTACTAATAAGGCCGCCAAAGAAATGGAGCACAGAATTTACAAGATTCTAGGCGACATGGGGATCATGGTTCGTGAACAGCTTTGGGTGAATACCTTCCACAGTTTCTGCGTGCGCGTGCTTCGCAGTCACATCACTCTTTTGGACTACAAGCAGTTCTTCACGATCTACGATTCTTCGGATCAATTGAGCCAAATCAAAAAAGTTATGACGGCTTTAAGCATCAACGACAAGATGTATCCTGCCAAAAATTTCCAAGCTCGCATCAGTAACGCGAAAATGTTGGGGCTGACTCCCGAAGGTTTGGAAAAAAGCTCAAAGCGTTTGATGGATCAAAAAACTGTCGAAGTCTACAAAGCCTATGAAGTCGAAATGAAACGAGCAAACAGTCTCGATTTCGACGATTTGTTGATGAAAACTTACGACCTCTTCCGTATGTACCCAGATGTTTTGAAAATGTATCAAGAAAAATTCCAATACATCATGGTGGATGAGTATCAGGATACCAATCACATCCAATATCTCATCGTGCAAATGTTGGCGAAAGCTCACCGCAATCTTTGCGTTGTCGGTGACGAAGATCAGTCGATCTATAGCTGGCGTGGCGCTGATATTAAAAACATTCTCGATTTCGAAAAAGACTTTCCTGAAGCCAAGGTTGTGAAGCTCGAAGAAAACTATCGCTCTTCTGGAAACATCGTGAATGCGGCAACCGCGGTGATCAAGAACAACTCGCAAAGAAAAGATAAAACTCTTTTCACTTCAAACCCTGAGGGTGATTTGATCAACGTGCGCGAAGAGCGCAACGAATATGATGAAGCCAAATTTGTCGCGAAGACTGTTCAGACTATGATGAATGAGGGCGAAGGCTCTTACAATGACTACGCAGTTTTCTATCGCACCAATGCGCAGTCCCGTGTTCTTGAGGAGCAACTTCGCACCCTTGCAATTCCCTATCGTCTCGTGGGCGGCGTGCGTTTCTATGAGCGCATGGAGATCAAAGACATCTTGAGCTACATGAAACTTGCGATCAACCCCGCTGACGATATGGCGCTTAAACGCATCATCAATGTCCCTGCTCGCGGTATCGGAAAGACGACGATCGATAAGATCGAAGAGTTCTCTGCACAGAATAACTCAACGATGTACGAAGGTGCGAAAAAAGCTGTGGAGCAAAAAATCTTCAATGCAGGAACAACGGGAAAAATCCGTCGCTTCTTGGATCTAATGGATGAATTGCAATCAAGCTCTAGCAGCTTCAAGTTGACAGATTTCTATCACATCGTTTTGGATCGCACGGAATACTTAGCGGCTTTAAAAAAAGATGAGTCTCCAGAAGCACAAGCTCGTATTGAAAACTTAGAAGAACTCGACAACGCCATCGCTCAGTTCGCCAAAGAGCGCGGCGAAGAAGCCACATTGATTTCTTATCTGGAAGAAATGGCCTTGGTGAATGATGTCGATTCGCTCAATCAAGAACAGAACTCAGTGACCCTCATGACTTTGCACATTTCTAAAGGATTAGAATATCCTTACGTATTTGTAGTGGGCGTTGAGGAAAATCTTTTCCCAAGCGGAAGAGCGACGGAAAGCGAAAATCCAGAAGACATCGAAGAAGAGCGTCGTCTGGCTTATGTCGGCATGACCCGCGCTCGTCAGAAGCTATGGCTTACTTATACAAAAATGCGTCGCGTGTGGGGACAAGAACAATTCAATCCTCCGTCTCGTTTCATTAAAGAAATTCCACCTAGTTTTGTTTCATTCAAGTCCGCGGCAGAGGCACCTCGTTTCGTAAATCGCTATGGTGATAGCTCTGGAGATTTGTACGAATCCAAATGGGGCAGCACTGGTTCGGATCGCAATAAAGCTCGCAACACTGGCGGAGATGACTTCGATACGCAAGACTTCCCCGATTACGATGGCGACGGAGCTGGCGGCATGAATTACTCCAAAGGCATGCGCGTGCGTCATCCTACTTTCGGTGTAGGAACTGTTTATGCAACCGAAGGCTCGGGCGATACTTTGAAAGTCAGCGTTATGTTTACGGACAATACTGTTAAGAAATTTGTCGTCAAATATGCTCGTCTGGAACGTGTTTAATTAGATATTGACTCCTTTTTGAGAAACCACAATTATTTCGGGGTTCAAACCGCTTTAAATGTGTTCACAATAAGGAGACTCTGATGAACAAGTTGATCGTATCCCTAGCTGCTGTAGCAATGGCGTTCACGTCAGTTGCCGGTGCAAAAACTAAATCGTCTAATACTTACGTAGCTAAAGCTGCTCCTGTGGAAAGAAGTTATTCTTCTACAGAGTCTTTCCTTGCTGGTGGAAGCAATGAGAACGAGTTCACAACTCTTTTGACTCGTGGTGTGTTCATTTCTGAAAAACGTTCTAAAAATGCATCAACTGGAACAGTGATCGACATTGGTGCTTCTTATCTTCACTACCTCAAAGAAGGTTTCCAAGTCGGTGGAGAAGGTCGTATTCAAATGCTTTCTAAAGAGGTTTCACCTACCGGAGACAGCAAAACACTTTTCGACATCGCGGGTGTGGGTGCTTACAATTTCCAATCTGATCTTAAAAATGCCTTCTTCTTAAAAGCTGGTATTGGCTTGTACTCTGTATTGAATGACAGAGAAACTGACTATGAAACTAAATTTGGTCTTTTCTTCGGCGGCGGTAAACGTTTCGCTCTTTGGAACAACGTTAGCTACGCTCCGGAACTTCGCTTTGTTAAAAAAGGTGACATCGACATGGGTATCGAAGTAGCAATCTTGAACTTCTCAGTTATCTGGTAACCGAAAGAGACGAAAGGTACCTGCTTCCTATTGGATTAAAAAGGTACTTGCTCTGCTAAAATATATTGATGTACTTGCTCCCTTTTTAACTCAATAGGAAGCAGGTACCTTTCGAAGGGTCCCGGCGGGGCCCTTTTTTAGTTTCAAAAGACTTTCATCTGCAAATTTTCCTACTTAGTCTGTCTTGGCCTTGGTAGGCTTTTCGTATGAAAACAATCAAAGCACTTCTTATTGCCTCTGTAATTACCCTTTCCTCTTCTGTTTTTGCGGCACCAAAAGGTTTCTCTGAAATCGGCACCAAGGAACTTAAGGAAGACGATGTGACTTTTCACTACATGTCGAACGATGGAACCATTGATTTAAAATGTGCCCATGTCTTTGATAAGCCTGGAGCATGGGACTGGGATGTTTGGTGTGGAAAAGGCACGAACATGCTAAGAATGTTCCGAGTTCACTTCCTCATTCGCCAATATCAATCTAAGGTCGCTAATAAAACAGCCTACGAAGTTTTGTACTGGGTCACGGACCGCGATCAACCAACGACAAAAGCATTCTCTTCAACAACAACATGGCTTCAATTCAACAGCCTCACCACAGCAGACATGCTTTCATTTTCTCAAGGAGTCGAAAACGACTACGCCCACCTAACCATCGAATACAAACCCGGCCGATAGGTACCTGCTTCCTAACGGTTTAAAAAAGTACATAGACCGTTAAGATTCTTTGTTCGACCTGCTCCCTTTTTTAACCAATAGGAAGCAGGTACGTTTTAGGATTTTCCGTTTTTTAAGTGAGACCACTCAGTTTGATAAGGGCCTAGGAGTGGTTTTTTTATTTTGTCTGGTGAGGGGCTGACGTATTGGGCGTCGACGCCATCCCAGCCTGTGAAGTTGCGAGTGAGGCCCTCTTGGGAGGTTTGGAAATTTGGAACGAGGTAGGTTTTGCCTCCGCCGTTTGGGATGTCCAAAGATAAGTTTGGCATCGCCAATCCTGACAAGTGCCCCCACAACTCTTTTTGAATTTCCAAAGAATCTTCGACCGATGTGCGCAGATGATCTGTGCCGATGGAAGGATCGCACTGGAACATGTAGTAAGGCTTCACACGGAGATACAACAAACGACGATTCAGCGCTTGCACCAAAGCAGCGTGATTGTTGATGCCGTTCAGAAGAACCATTTGATTCATCACCGGAACGCCGTTATCAACCAACAACTCCAATGCCGCTGCGGCTTCTGCGGTTAATTCATTCGGATGGTTGAAGTGAGACATCAAGAAAACAGGTTTGTGCTTTTTTAAAATCTTCACCAGATCTTCAGTGACACGCATCGGACAGACAACCGGCATGCGAGAACCGATACGAATAATTTCGATATGTTCAATATTGCGCAGATCACTCAATACCCGTTCTAACTGGGCATCCCCGACCGTAAGCGGATCTCCGCCCGATAGAATGACTTCGCGAATTCCTGTGTGGCTTTTGATATAAGCCAGTGCTTGCTCGTACTCCTCGTTGCGAATGAACGCTTGTTCTTGGCCGGTAAAATGTTTGCGGGTGCAGAAACGGCAATACACACTGCAAATGTCAGTAATTAAAAAAAGAACGCGATCTGAATAGCGATGAATCACTCGCGGAGCCGGATTGTTCTTGCGCTCCCCTAAAGGATCCAACATTTGTTGTGAACCTTCTTCAATCTCAAAACGTTGCGGCATCAAGATCTGACGAATCGATTCACCCGGGCCACCAGACAAACTGGCATAATAAGGAGTCGTGCGAATATTGAAAAGCTCTTTACCTTCAGTGAAGGCGGCACGCTCATCGGCACTCAACTCAAAATGTTTTTCAAAATCACTTTGCGTCTTCAAGGAATGACGAAGCTGCCAAGTCCAATTGTTCCAATCGGATTCAGCGATATGTTCTGGTTTGAGACTCTTCGGGAAATGAAACTTCATCGAAGGGAGTTATCGCTCAATTTACCGCTTTCAGGCAAGCCAAAGGTGCCCAAAAGAGTCTCTTGGGCGTAGGCCACTAAAACCCACCGCAAAAATCTCTAACTATATGAAATTATAAGGTCTTTATTCATTCCCAGAAGGGGACACTACAAGTTCGACAAAGCACTCCCCGCGAAAAAAATTTCTCAACGTGAGAACCCTTAAATATTTCAGCGCCTTAAGACCCTTGGCATGGACCTCGTGTTTTGGCCCGGCCTTCGCTTTACATCAAGTTAGAAAAAAGGGTCTGGAAGACCTATTAACAGGAGGACTTTATGAAAACTTTCACTGATACCCAAAAAAAATGGGCGATGGCATCAGCACTATTGCTGGTACTTGGTTTTAATGTTTCTTTCAATCAACACACTGGTGGCATTGCATCTATGGATATGGCATCCGAAGCAGATGACGTTATCCCAGGAAAAATCACAACATCTAAAGGTGTTGCGAATGTGAAGTACATTAAGACAGGTGATAAAGAAGTCCTGGCTTTGGTTCCAAAACTTACAGAAGGCAAAGGCTACTGTGAAGAATGCGGATTCAAACAATACACACTCAATGTAGCATTTGATAAAAACACAAAAGACATCGACTCTTTGAACGTAGCCTTAATGGCGAAAATCGAAGAAGGCGACAAGGTTGTTAAAGCTCCTCCAGCACCGGCAAAAGAAAAAGAGGAAGTTGAAGCACCGGAAGCTCAAGTTAAAAAAGTAAAAGCAAAACTTACTTTCACAGAGAAAGTTCTGAAAAAATGTGGCACGGCTAAAGACGATGCAGATACATTGGACTGCCGTATTAATGAAATCTCTGCAGTTCTAAGCGATGAAAAAGTAGATCAAAAAGAAGTCGCAAGCTTCTATGGTAAATACGTACAACAAACACTTGCAAAAGCCATTGCCAGCGATGACCAAACGGTAAATCAGTCTGGTCTTGATCAATTGACTTCACTTCAAGACAACTTGATCACTGAAAAAGGTTGGAAGGAGCTTCGTCAAAGAATGGGAATGACTTTGGCGGCTTCAATCGGTTACGCAGGTAACACGGTTAAGACTTTCTACACAAACTATCAGACAGCGATCAATGCCAAAGATTTGAATGCATCTAGCTACTGGATGAATATGTACCAAAACGGTCAAAACAGCGTGTATGCAGCGAAAAACAATTTCGCAAACATCCAAACATCATGGGCTAACAACTCTTTAAGAGAACAATCCATCTCTTACGGTGACTTGAACCCGGTAGTTTGGGCTTACACAAATAATGCGGATCAAATCTTCAACCAACTTGTAAGCTCTCCGCAAAACTACAACTTCGTGAATGGTCAGTTGATCACAAGTGGACCAATGAACCCAGCGAATCCAAGCATCCCTGGCACAATCACAAACCCAGGTACGGTTTTGATTCAACAGCCAGATGGAACTTTGTTAGCTCCTCGCTTGGCTCCAGGTCGTGGTGTAGGTGTTAGTACAAACGGCGCTCAAGTTGTTGTGCCGAACCTAGTCCCTAGCACTTCAGTTCCAGCAACAAGTTCACAAGGTGTCCAATATATCGCGGTACCTATGTCAGCAATGTCTGGAAGGGTGAGCGGAACAAGAGCTCAGTAAACTCTTCGACACCCTCAATGTTCGATCCTCCACGGGCCCATGACGGGTCCGTTTTTCGTTTTTTGAGACGTTCCGTCCACAAACACCAAGACGGAGCAGTAATCCTCAGATTTAGCGCCTCAATCTGAGAACAACCTTCAAGCCTCTCCATAATGTTCCGATATGTTCCTTAGGTACTTTGAGGGGGAAAAACCATGGTTAAAAAGTTTGGTGCGTTAGCACTCTTACTATCGTTTTCTTCTTTTGCTAATGCCCAAAACCTGACCGAACGCGCATTCTATGCTCGTTGTTATTCTCACCTTACTGGCAAACCCGTTCCCCTTGGCAACTCTGTGATGGCTCAAATCAAAGCGGGTTCTAAAAAGGCGATTGATGCCTGCAACGAACTTCTGGATCGAGTTGAACTCAACCCCACTTCGGGAGCTCTGTTTGCCGACGATGTTGAAACACGCTCTATATTAAATAATTTCGCAAGCTTTCACCGCAGCTGGTTTACCGCTAACACGGTTGAGCAAATTCAAGATAACAATAACGAAATTTCTAACGGCACAATGGATATCTACGATTCAACAGAACCTGCGCTTGCGTTGACTCGCGCTTTGTTCGTGCGCAGCGGTCGATATTCTGATGTGGTGACTCTTTCAACTGGAGTTCAAGGTCTCAGACAAGATGTTTCGATGGCATCTAAAATTGGTTTTGATTGGAGTGCCAACTATTCTGGTCGTCGTCTATTTGGCAACAACCCCGCATTTAACAACAATCAATACAACTTCATGCCCTTCACTGGAAATCTGAATGACGTAAATAATTTGATCCTTATGAATTTCATGAAGCCGATGGTCGGTGAACTTTATGGCATCCGTACCACAGTCAGCGATGGCGCCATGGTTCCAAATATTGCCATGCAAGGCTTTCAGGACAGCCGTGGAAACAATCAGCCCGGATTAAACTATACCTTTAATCCTCATACTTCTTTTGGCGGTGGTGTCCTAGGCACACCGGTTTATTTTATGATGAACTTTGGTCACGGCAAAGGGACCTTGGCAAATGGCTCTTTGAAAGTCGCTCGTCGCTGGTCACAAACAAACTTTCAAACTTTTATGTGCGCGACCTTACCCGCCCTTCGCGAATCTGATGTGGCTAAGTTCGTGGTCGGCAATTCAAGTGCTCCATTTAGGAATGCGACAAGCTGTGTGATGTGCCACGCAAGTTTGGATCCAATGGCCTACACCATGAGAAACGCAGTTGTTGTGAATTCTAACTTCGCAAATATTTCTCTGACTTCAAGATCAACAAGCCTTATGACGACATTCAATGAAAACCAAGCATCCGTTGCAGGCTGGCCTTCAGAACCTGTTAGTAATTTCCATCGCCAAACTCCCACTGGAAAACTTCGCTATCGTGCCTTCTCTTCAGGACAACTTGTTGATCAAGATGTTGTTCGTGTGAGTGGCTTGGGCACTGCGATTTCAGAACAGGAAGACTACTATCAGTGTGCGGCAAAAAGATACTTCGAATACTTCACTGGAATTCGCGTTTCCTTGTATGATCGCACCGATCCAAAGAATGCAGAGTTGAATAAGCAGCTGTCCACTGAATCCGTCGCTGACAGAAAATTTATTGAAGAGCTTGGTGCTGAACTTCATCAGAATCAGTCTGTGAAAAGTATTATTAAGAAGATTATGAACTCTGACTACTATCGCGCGGCGAACTACCGTCCTTAATAAGGGGCTTTTATGTCTGGTAATGACAATAAATTTGATCGTAGACAGTTTTTACAAGGCGGGCTGATTGCTGGAGGATCTTTCCTGACTCCCACACCCGTTGAGCGACTTCTGAATTTGATGACCCATGGATTCATTAAAAAAGCCCATGCTGAATCGACAGGAATCGTCGGTGCTCGCAATTATGTCAATGTGATGATGATCGGCGCGCCTTACCGTTATGCTTTCGATCACTGGATTCGTACTAATTCAAATGATCCATCTATCGAGTCCAATCCGATGGTTTCAACATGTTATACAAAGTCAGGGGACCGCGCTTCTGGCGTAATGTACTCTACCTTTGAATACAATAAAGTTTTAGTTCCCCACATGTTTTCACACAACGTCGTCACTACGGCGAACCCAATGAAGCCTTTAAAAGATTTGCTGAATAATATGATGGTCATTCGAGGCTATGGCTCGGGATTGGATGGGCATCCTTTCAATGCCAGCGCTCAGCAAACTCCCGTCGGTGGAGTATCCTCCATTGGCGGACTAGCTGCTGACAACTCTTCAAAAACTTTCGAAGCGATTCAATGGCCAGATCGTGGTGACTTCGGAAACTTCGTTTCTGTTCAAGGCAAAGCGCTGAACAAACTATCAGGCGCGCCGTTAACGAATCTAATGCAGGGCTTTGGTGCACCGACAAATAAAGCAGGTCTTAATGTCAAGACTCGAAATATTGCCGCCTATGAACTGGCTCAAGCCCGATTGGCTACCTACGCAAAGTCCGACCGAACTGGAGCTGCCATCGTAAAGAAGAATCTTTCAAATGCAGCCGCCTTGATGAAGGTTGGTATCTCTGACATCGATGCCTACTGGGCACCAGCTGTAGCTCGTTATCGCAATGTCATCACACAAAGTATGCGCCAAACCGGCAGCAATCTTCCTGGCATCAGTGATATGAATTTAATTTCCCAGGAAAATGCTTATTGGAAACTGCACATGGCCCGTGAAAATCGCGCTATGATCCTTAATAAAGATTTTAATCTTCGTGATAGCCTGAATGAGACTTCTGGCCCTGAAAATTGGGCTGAAGGCTTGGCTTTGACAGAGTATGTTTTAACAAAAGGCTTAGTGACCTCCGTTGATTTACAGATGGGGGAAACAGGAAATATTCGCTTGCAAGAAGCGGGAGTCGCCTCCTCCGACTTAGAACATTTGATTCACGACATGCATGAATCAGGCGCTGCGGCTGGCTTATTCTACACCACTGCATTTTTCCGGGGATTTGCGGCGGGACTTTTGGAACTTATCGATCGATTAAAAGCGACAACTATTAACGGTAAAGATGTTTGGTCGGAAACAGTTGTGCAACTGATGTCAGAGTTTGGCAGAAGTGCTCGTTCTGATGGTTCTGGCAGTGATCATGGCTTCAACCAAATGATCACCAGCATTTATTCCGGCGCTATAAAAAATGGTCCCTTTGTCGTAGGAAATATTCGTCGTTCTGGGCCCGGTGGCGGCTATCAAGGAACTCAAGGTTTGGCGGCTCCTATTGATGATTACAATCAAAAAGGCCAACCCACTCCGACTGCCGCAGCTTCGACGGTTGCAGCATTCTTAAGAGTACCGAAAAATCCTTACGAGAATTTAGCAAGACCTCTTGCCGAACTTAACGGTGATGTTGTGAAAATTAACTACCCAACAAAAATCGTGGTGTAAGATGAAGAAACAAAAACTCTTATTCGCGGCCGCTATTGGACTGGTCCTTACTCAGTTATATCAAAACTGTGGTCAAGCGGGTGGCTTTGCCGCCATGGATTCATCTTCAACAGCACCTTCAATGGGATTGAATGACGTCAGTCATCCCTCAGAAAAAACCGCCGTTCTTCCAACTCAACGTTTGCAAATGGTGAATAAAACCTATGTGGCGGCTTTACTGCGAGAAGTTTTTTATTCTGCATCAACTCCGGTTCCAAATTTAGAAGGCATCATCAATCAATGGGTGTTTTATAAAGGAGCCCAATTCGGACAAGGTTGTGATCCCTACGGCTCTTACGGAGGACAAGACTGCGGAGGTTCCATCGTGAATGCGAATCTTCCCTATCAGTCAGAAGACAATACCGTTCGTCAGTCATTCAACGTGCAAGTTTGCGAAAATATCTTAGGGACAGATCAAGCGATTTCCGCTGTTCTGCAAAAAGTTACGAATCCACCGACTGCGCCAACTTCAGCAGCCATCGCACAAATTTATGAAATGTTTTATCGCGGAGATGATGCCCCGGCTAATGTCGTCAGTTCTTTGATTGAACTAGATCGCACCATTGCCCCTACAGAAAATACGACAAACCGCTGGAGAGCCGTGATTTTACAAATCTGCGAATCTCCAGCTTGGCAACTTCAATAAATTACCTCATCCAAACTTGAACATTCACGGGTTGACCTGGAGGTGTTGAACGCACATACAGGCGCACCCAGCGCACTTGACGACTATCAAACGAAGCTGTACGTGATTCTCCACGTTCATAGTGACCAGACAATCCGTCGACTTCCCGTCCCCACAAAACATGGGAAATAGTATCGAAACGATCGACGTAACCTGCACCATTCATTTGCAAACGCACTTCTGAATAGGTTCCTGGATTATGAATAAGAACATCACGATAAGACGGAGAATTTTCCATTGCCGTATAGGAAAGCACCGGTGTCCATTCACTGGCTTGCGCCAAACCTGTCAGCATAAAAGTTGCGACCAAGGACAATAAAATTTGCTTCATAGAATCTCCTTATAATGCTTGATAAGCAAAGGAGTGAACGCGCACCAACGCATCTTCCGAGTAAAGCCCCAATGCTCCCATTTGATCATACAAACCCTCAGGCATTTGCTCGCCTTGGTAGTCTATGATTTCGGAGCCATTCTTATACACTTGAAAATGCCCGCCTTCCTTTACAATGATGAAAGTGGCGCGCTCGCCAATTTTTAAATCTTTTGATTCGTCGGTCCTTAGAAAATGCTGTCCCACTTCTTCGAACACGCGGCCAAGCTCCGCCCCGGTGTTTGGCTTAAGCAAAAAATAGTTCGCCGTTTTATCTTTGTTTAAACCTCTTTGATAGTTTCCAAAGAACCAAAAAACTTCCCACTCATTAGGTGTCGATGAACGTAGTTGCCTTTCCGTGGTGACTTCAATTTTCACAGCATAATTTTTAAGAGGTCTATTTAATGTGTCTTTCAACAATAATAAGGTGGCAAAAGTCTGCGCCGAAGTTTTTGCCTGTTGAGGTTGAAAAACCAAGTCGCCGCTGCCATCTGGATTGAATAAAACCTGTCCTCCGCCATCATATTCAACGGTCCAGTGATAGGGACTGAGGGGAACTGGGCTCATTTGAAAGGTTCTCATTGCTGGGCCCTTCGGTTTTTTATGAATACAACCTGTGAAAGAAGTCAGAGCCAGAATTAAAAGAAGATATCTCATGCCTAGATTGTAGGGAGATTTCGGATTTTGGGCAAAAAAAATCCCGAGGGGACTTGCGCCCCCCCGGGCCCTGCTCACCACCAAACAAGATGTTTTAGTATGTCATCAAGCTGTCGTACAAGTTGCAATCATGTAGTTATCAAAAGCTGATGGCGGCTTTACTTGCTAATCCAAATGTAAAATCGTTGCTCAAGTTTCCACCGGCGCCTGTACCATTTTTCCAAGCTTCACCAGGGAAGAGCAACCCGATCTGATTCACCCACTGAACTCTTTCATGCGGCTTGTAAACCAATTCGATATCCCATTCTAGACCTAAATCTTTTTTTGCATCAACAGAATTTTTCGTAGTGTTCAACAATTGAGCCCAAACAACTGTATTTCTCAATTCAAGTTTGTCTGTCCAAGTGTAGTTCACTGAAGGAGCAAGATAAACGGAGTTACTTACGCTTTCATCGTCAGCAGAATTTCCAACGTTCAAAGCAGCACCGTTGGATCCAGTTGACGGCTTCACAGTGTTTGTTTGAAGGAAGTCTGGTCCACCACCTAAACGGTGATTGAATAACAACATACCGACTTCGTAGTTACGATTGAACGCAAACCCACCGAAGCTAGTTGAATTCGTATCGTCACCCGTTGCCATACCAAGTTTTACTCTCCAGTCCCACTTAGATTGTGCACGCGGGAAGTACAACTCAGCTGCGATACCGTATCCACCCAAGCGGATGTCATCGTTGAACGCATCCACTAAGCCTGTCTCACCTTGAAGGAAAGCCGCTTCAACTTTGAAACCAAAACTGTCAAATCCACGTCCCAAAACAAAGCTTGTCGTTGTTTCGTTTAATGCATTTGGAGCGGCACCATTAGCGCCGTAAGCCGCAATTTGGCTTGCAGAATAATCAAGTGCCGTCACAGCACCTTTCTTCTGTTCCATATAAACGCCGATCAAAGATTTGTTTTCAGTATTTTCGTATTGAAGCTGAACACCCATCGTGCTGATTGTGTTTCCTTGACCGAAATCTTGAGCCTGTTGACGACCCAACATTGGCATCACAAACCAATCACCCACAACGATTTTGTAGGCAATCATGTCACGTGTATCGTACCAGTGATCGAAAGCTCCTTTACCTGCATTATAGGTCATGCCGATACCGAACTCCCAAGGAACACGCCCCACCATCAAGGCGCCGAACTCTTGGTTCACAGTCAAATACAATTGACTGACGCGAACTGAAGAACTGCCTTGGTTCGATGAGTTTGCGTGGGGAGTATTGCTATTCAAACCCCAGATTTCACCCAATTGAGAATTTTCATAGAAAGAATTCGACAAGATATCAAAGCGAGTATTGATGTTGATTCCATCAGCCGCGATGATTTTTGGGCTCAAGTACAAGAAATTTGTGCCGTAAGCTTTTCTTTCAGTAGGAGATCCCAATGAAGGTTTATCTACCTCTGTCCATTCAGCGCGGTATCCACCACTCCAGTCCAAAGACATCGCACCCGCAGTGGAAGACATCAAGGCAATGGAAAGACCCAAAACTTTAATCAATTTTGCGTTCAACATTCTTTATCCCTTATTTTGCAACCACGCCCATCACGTCGCCTTCGCGAATGATGACAAGGTCTTCATTTTGAATTTTGATTTTTGATCCTGCGTACTCAGCAAAGACAATCTTGTCTCCGACCTTGACGTCCATGGGACGAAGATGGCCTTTTTTGCTGACATGACCTCGGCCTGCGGCAACCACTGTGCCATGCAAATTACCTGAAACATCAGAAACAGTATCAGGAATGTACAAACCACCTGCTGTCATTTTTTCCGCACCCGACAATTGAACAATCAAACGATCATCCAACGGAGTCACGAAATTGCTCAAATCCAGTTGTTTTACTGGAGCAACTGCTCTTAACAAGTGTTGGTTCGCAGGTTTTGCAGAGCTAGGCTTAGCAACGGGCTTAACCGCTGACTTCGTTGCCTTTTTTGGAGCTGACTTCTTCGCTGCTGCCTTCTTCACCGGTGATTTTTTCGTCGCCGCTTTTTTAGGAGCTACTTTTTTCGCCGTTTTCTTAACTGGAGCAGTTTTTTTCTTAGTCGCAGCCTTAGGTGCAGCTTTTTTTACAACTGGTTTCTTTTTCGGAGCGGCCTTTTTCCCGGCCTTCTTTGGAGAAGCTTTTTTGACTTGCTTAGTTTGCTTAGCAGAAGATTTCTTCTTAGCCACAAACGATCCTTTCAATCTCCTCCAGCAAAGCTGGAGTGTAGACCAGACAAATTACATCCGAGCTTTGCTTCGAACACAATTTCGTACTACGCTACGTGTATGTTGCGATCACGATTAAAGACCATTTTAATTTGTTTTACAATCCTTGTGACGCTTGTGATCATCACAGGCCTTGGGATTGGCGTCTATTCCTACTTTTCTCTAGAGAAAGAGATGACTCAAAAATTAGAGTCAAAAAAGTTCTTAATCCCGACGGAATACTACGCATCTCCTCCGACCTTCACAGCAAGAACTCTTTTGAAAATCGAAGATCTCGAGTCTCAGTTCACAAGGGAATCTTATCGCCGTCGTAACTATGATCAACGCCTTCTTCCAGGGGATTATTTCGTTGCAACTCGCGAAGAGTGTGCCGCCCGCTTGCAAGTCACATTGAGCGAAGAACAAGCGCAATGCTTTGGCTGGGTGAATAAGGACGTCGCGACAAATCAGATTGATAGCTCTATCCAGGTTCTTGTATTGCAAAAGGACAATTTGATTTCGCAGGTTTTCAAAGGCGCCCCTTTTCAAGAAGTACCGTCCTTGCTCGGTGAAGCTCCTCTTCTTGCTCAATACATTGGCAACGAACCTTTAATGCAGAAGACCATCACACTCGGGGAAGTTCCACCGATGTGTTTGAACGCGATCATGTCCATCGAGGATGCTCAATTCTTAGAACATGGTGGAGTCAGCTACAAAGGTATTTTCCGTGCCCTTCTAAAAAATTTGACTCACGGACGCACGGCTCAAGGTGGCAGCACCATCACTCAGCAATTAGTAAAAAACTACTTTCTTACCAGCGAACGAACTCTGAAACGTAAATTCAATGAATTTGTCATGTCGATTCTTTTGGAATCCCGCTTCAGTAAAGACGAAATCTTGGAAACGTATCTCAATGTGATTTACATGGGGCAAAATGGTTCTTTCCAGGTTCGTGGTTATGGCTCAGCAGCAAAACACTACTTCAACAAAGAGGTCAGCGACCTAGATCTCAGTGAATGCTCTTTGCTAGCGGCCATCGTCAACAGCCCAGGTTTATACAATCCATTCAAAAAACCTGAAAATGCTGAACGCCGCCGCCATTTGGTGCTCGAAAAAATGCAGGGTCTTGGGTTTGTCACTGCCGAACAGGCAAATATTGCGGATCGCACACCGCTGCCAAGTGCTCCCGTTTCTTTAGCGACTGAGACAGCTCCTTACTATCTCGATGCCGTTCGCAAGCAGATGGACAGCATGAAAATGTCGCCGGAGGGAATGAAGATTTTCACCGCCCTTGATCTTGAAGCACAGCAAGTGGCGCAAGAATCTTTGCGCAATCACCTGGACAGCTTGGAAAAAGGAAATAAGTATCTCAAGGGCCTTAAGGAAAAAGGCAACACTCTTGAAGGCAGTGTCCTTGTCGGTGATAACAAAACGGGACTGGTCAGCGTGGTCGTCGGAGGACGCAACTATCGCATGACACAGTTCAACCGTGCGATTGATGGACATCGTCAAATCGGTTCCATCATGAAACCTTTTGTGTACCTGACAGCTCTGATGAATGAAACTCCAGAAGGCAAACCATATACGCCGATCACTTTATTGAAGGACGAGAAGTTCACAACGAAGTACGAAGGACAATCTTGGTCTCCTGAAAATTATGGCAAAAAGTATTTTGGAACTGTGCCTATGTTTTTTGCTTTAAAAAACTCTCTCAATGCGGCGACGGCATCGCTGGGATTGGCTGTGGGCTTGGGAAATATCGTCGACATCGCTCACAAAATGGGTGTGGAGTCAGAACTCAAAACATTCCCTTCTTTGACTTTGGGCGCTTTCGAAATGTATCCCAAAGAAGTTCTGCAAAGCTATATGACCTTGGCCTCTTTAGGAAAGAAAACAAAACTTTCCTTTATTCGTAAAGTTTTGAACTCTGAAAATGGCGAAGTGTATGTGCATGATCCAGCACCTCAACAAGTCGAGGACCCTGCCACTGTTTCAAGCTTAGTTAGCATGATGAAACAAACTGTTCTTTCGGGGACAGCTCGATCAGTGACACTCAGTGGATTTTTAAATCCTGCTGCCGGAAAAACGGGAACAACCAGTGACAACAAAGATGCTTGGTTCGGTGGATTCACACCGTATTTAACGACCGTTGTATGGGTTGGGTATGACAACAATATTCCGCACAAACTTACAGGGACAAGCGGCGCTCTTCCCGTTTGGATCAACTTTATGAAAAAAGTGGGAACGCGATATCCAGCAGATGACTTCCCTTGGGCCGAAGGCACTGAAAAAGTCACCTTGGATGAAGCAACCTTGAAAGCTCTTGGAGCCATTCAAGGTCCCAACGATCCCACATCCGTGGAATTAATCTTCAGAAAAGGAACCGAACCTTAATCGGTTCCTTTTTTTATTTCACTTACGGACTTTCAAAAGATTTTCGCCGACAAATTGCCAGTTCACGATTCTCCAAAATGAATTTAGAAAATTCGGACGACTGTTGCGATGATCAATGTAATAGGCGTGCTCCCACACATCACAAGTCAAGAGTGGTGTGTGTCCCTCTGTCAGAGGCGTCAACGCATTACTGGAGCTGATAATTTCAAGCTTTCCTTCTTTGGATAAAACCAGCCAAGCCCAACCCGATGCAAAATGTTTCACTGAAGTTTCCGTAAACTTTTCTTTAAACTTTTCAGTCGAACCAAACGAGCTGATCATTTCTTCTGCTAACTTGCCAGCGGGATCTCCCCCGCCTTGCGGCGAAAGACAATTCCAAAAGAAAGTATGATTCCAAATTTGTGCCGCATTGTTAAAGATCGGACCCGAAGACTTCTTGATGATGCTCTCCAAGTCCATATTTTGAAATTCAGTTCCAGGAACAAGATTGTTCAAGTTATCAACGTAAGCTTTATGATGCTTTCCATAATGATATTCCAAGGTCTCTATGGACATGTGAGGCACAAGAGCGTCTTTAGCATAAGGAAGTTCGGGAAGTGTAAATGTCATTGTCGTATTCTCCAAAGTTGAGATTTATTTAATAAGATCTAAATTTAACTGAGATCTTAGAGCTCAAGTTAACAGGCGGCAGCCCTGACAGCTAGGGGTGGTTATTCAGATAGAATTTGGACAATATATTGGAATTTTAATATAAATATGTCCAATATATTGACCTCTCTCAGAGTGTGATTGATTCTAGTGAGATGGAACTATCCTATGACGTCCTTTCCAAAAATTTATCTCTTCATATTCTCGAATTACGAAAGAAAAGAAAGCTCACTCAAGCGGCATTAGCAAAGCTTGCTAAAATTCCTCGCTCGACATTGGCGAATATGGAGTGCGGTACAGGCAATCCTTCTTTGCAAAATCTTACAAAAATTTGTTCGGCCCTTCAGGTGCCTTTTGAAGAGTTGTTGGCCACGCCAAGATCACGGACGAAATTGATTACTAAAGCAGATATTCCTTTTAATAAAAGATCATCTGGCAACGTCATGGTTTACAAACTGCTGCCCGATCCCATTCCAGGCATGGCAATTGATCGCGTTGAACTTGAACCGGGTGCTCGCATGGGAGGTGTTCCCCACTCAACTGGGTCCAAAGAGTACCTTCACTGTGTTCAAGGTGAAATGACGGTCTCTGTGTCAGGCGAAAGCTTCACCGTCAAGGCTGGTGACGTATTGGCTTTCCCAGGGGACTCAGCCCACTCCTATCACAACAAAGGAACAAGCAAAGCCATCGGAATAAGTGTGGTGACACTGTCTCCAGTTTGAAATTTTGAATATGAGTGACGGATTTACTTCATAGCTTAAAAACTTTGAAGCGTTGGAAACTATATTAAAGTTTAATCTCAAGACCTTCGTGCGCGAAGTCCCAAACGATTTCTTTGATCTGCTCATTATTTTCGGAAACCTTCGACATCAAAGACTGATAGTACTCACCTGTTTGACGTTTTAGCTCCATCACGTGTTCAGCACGAGCGCCCGGATCATGATGTGCGAATAGCACTCTGTGAATCCCTTCACGTAACGCAATTTCAAGCCCTACTTGAGCAGCGCTATGTCCCCAATTCGCTTTTTCCGCCAACTCTGGCAAAGTGTACTGAGCATCGAAATACATCACATCGACATTCTGATACAAGGGAAGATCCAGCCCCAACTCTTCAGGAGTCACGCGGGTTCCTTCTGTATCCACACAATGCGCGTAAGTTTTTCCACCGGACTCTACCTTGTAACCCCAACAAGGATCTGGATGATCGAGCTGATAAGGAGTCACTTTAAAATCATCGACTTGAATGGGCTTGCGAGGCTCCAAAATATGGAAGTGGATTTTTGCTTTCAAAGCTTCAAAGGGAACTGGAAAATAAGGCTTCTTGAAAATTCCGCGGATTAACTGCTCAAGATCACTCTGAACCGCATAATAATGAATTTCACTTCCTGGAATAAAATGCGGAGTAAAAAACGGCAATCCAATTATATGATCCCAATGAAAATGAGTCATAAAAATATGGAAAGGACCTTTTGCTCTGCCAGAGGTGCCTCTCATGATCGACTCGCTCAAAGTGCGAATGCCACTGCCACCATCAATAATGATTTGTGACTTTGCACTGGAAAGTTCTACGCAAGTCGTTGCCGTGCCATAGCCACCTATAACGGGCTCGGGGACACTTTTGATATAATTTGAAACCTGAGAAAGATCACGATAGCCCATTGAGAAGAAGTTACGAATAACTCCCTCAATATGATATGTCCATTCCGTCGGTGTAGGTGATGAAGGAAGTGATCCCCTCACGCCCCAAAATTTTATTCTGAGAGACATAGAGCTGTCAGAATACCCGGTAAAAAACGCGAATCAAACACATATTATTTATGTCTCGACCTTATCGTAATTTACTGTCAGAGAGTCAGACCTAGGTACTGCCTGACAAGTGCGAACTGTGACACTGCCAATTTTGTCTTCAGTGGTCTTCCCGCTCTCGATCACGGCCTCACAGGTTCCACAATTTCCCTCGAGACAAGAGTATGGCGGCTGAAGTCGCGCAATCAAAGCAATATCAAGAAGACTTCTTCCTGACTCCGCCTCAACTTCAGTTTCCACTCCATCAACAACAAATTTGATCTTCATAAGTTCATGCTAATTGGGCTAGCCCAATTTTGCTAGTAAAACGCAAAAGGTACGGACTTACTTTTGGTTGAAGTTTGCGTCAATTCCACCCACCGCCCTCTTCAATCTCTGTTTAACTTTTCGACAGACCGAGTATTTAAGAAATCCTTTGGACTGCGAGTGATAATAAAAACCTCTTTAAAGAGGCACTTCACTTGCAATGATTTGCAACGTTTAAGCAGATTTATTCGGAGGTCCGTGCGATGACTATCGCCAAACATGTACTATCTGTGACCCTATCATCGGGTCTGTTATTTTCGGCGTTACCAGCTCATGCTGGAGGTCTTGATTTCCTCGAGCCCTCTAAGGTTGCCACGCGAGTTAAGAACATCATCGCAAAACAAAAAGTTGGAGCTACAGTTAACATCGTCGATGCCAACGTTTTCGATGGACTCTCTGCTGCGATTAAATACAAAATCCAATCTGAGCCTTCCTATGTCGATGGTTATTACACCCGTCTCGACAGATACTCATTAGACCTTGATGCAAATCCAGGGGATTTTATTGATGGCAATGACTTGCCTCTAGGATTCGGAATCAATAATAACTCAGAGATCATTTTTGCCCGTCAATTTAAGAAGCAAGTCGACTCTTTAACTGCTTTACCCTATGGACCTAAGAACTTACCGCTTTCTGCAGAGCAAGCCATTCGCAATTTGAATCCAGGGGATTTCGTCGCCATGACTGGCAAACTTTCCTTTGTGGTTTCGCTCGGTGCGAATGCACCTTTAACGGCCATCGGCAATGTTGGAGCCTCTACTCATGCGTATGTCTCTGGTGAGTTCTTAATTCATACATTTAGAATGTCCAACAACAAGCTGCGTGTGAAGCTCATCGCAATTCGCGGAAAAGGCATGGGAGCTGACGGCAACGTCAACTTTGGAAACTTCAAAATTGTTGGTTTCAAATACTTAGATAATAGAATCAAAAGTTGGATCGATCTAGATCCACTCATCCTTGGTACCGGCAGAAGTGCGAACAATCTCTTCATGCTAGACTATGTCTTTGACCTCAATAATTCCCAAGCGGCACAGGCCTACAACGATCTTATTCACAAGAAAACACGCTTTAAAGATCTTGCGTTTATCAACCCGATCGAAAAAAGTGCTGTTGTTAAAGAAGATCTGTTAACAGATCTTTCAGTTGTTGAAGATATCGTAAAAGAAGATCATGAACTCGAGCCTTTCAAACGTCGAATTGATCGCATTTTCAAAGGTTCCAACGAATCTTTAAGCACGGATTCTTCATTCAAATTTGGTTTGAATATTCTGCGTTTTGAAGCGGGCTCTACTTATGCGCAAAATAAAGTGGTACACGTGGACCGCGACGACAAAGAGCAAAAATACATCATGGATACATTCCAAACAAACAAGAAAGTGAAAGCTATCTTTGGATTGTTCGGAGATGAAAATCGCATCACGACGAATATGCTTTTCTCTTCTGACGACAGTTGGATCATTCGCGACTTTGTCGCATTAACACTGGGCCGTGAAATGAAGATGAAGAACGTTTCAAAGGGTGACTACAAAGACATCCAAGAACACGTGAAGTCCGTGATCCCAGCCGAAGAATATGCACGCATTGATTGGAAAAAATGGGATTTCTCTAATGGCAGTCACGTCAATGGCTACTTTAGTAACGAGATCTTCTTCCATCCAAATGCTTTGCGTGCGATTCCCACATTGGACTATCCATTGGCGAAAGTACGTCTTTATAACTTCATCAAAACCCATGGAACCCCAAAAATGCCACCCCGCGAGCAAGGTCCTTACGGCGATGACAACAGATCATTTGGTTTAGATCGTTATGATTTGGACATCTCATATGTCGCAAGGTCTTTGGCAGTGATCTTCAATCCTGCGGAAACCTCAGAAGCTCGTTACAAGTCATTCAAGGAACTTAAAGACTTCCCTCTTTGGCAGCAATATGGTGGTGGCTTCCTGTTATCACTAATCCCCGCCAACCAAGTTCAATCTCTGATTGCTTACGAAATGACTTTCTCTGCAAAAGGCGTAGATACAATCTCTTATCGCTTCGGCAATTTCGACCAAGAAGAGCTGTATAAGTCCCTCATGTACATCCAACGCGTCATCACCGACCGCTCTTTTGATCTTCGCTTGTTTACTGACGAAACCGGTGAGTTTAAAGTTCACTAAGTTGAATTGCCTCGGATAGAATTTTGGTTACTCACAATCAACTCTAAACGAGGCAACAGTTCTTTATTCAAAAGAAGTGCATCGTAACGATTTGCGATTTCTTGCACTTCCATGTTGTCTGCAAAAACTGAACAAAGAATTACCTTTCCTGAAAAGCTCTCACCCAATACTTCTATTAAGTCAAAGCCAGATTCTTCATCTGACAAAGAGAGATCAATGAACACAGTCCATTTCCCACCAAACTCGCGCAAGGCATTATGTGCTGCCTCAACAGTTCTCTCCTGCCGCATATGCAGAGATACATTTCCGGTATTTCTCAACGCGGTGTAAATCTCTTGCCCAGACTCTACAACTAAAACGTTGGACGTGATTGCCAAGGGAACTCGAGAAAGAGCTTCAGGCAAATTAATAATGAAACAGCTGCCCTTCTTCGCATCGATATGGCTGGCAGAAATAAGTACCGTTTCACATGAGTTTTCAAAAGCTTCGATCGAATTATTGAATAAATTTGAAAGACATCTTTGTAAACTATATGAGGGAATGAACGTCACAATATTATCTGCAACTTCTAATTCAAATTTTACATCGGGATTCAAGGTTCGGTAAGACTTCAATAGCTCTTCAAGAACTTCTTTTATTGCCGTTCGCTCAGTTGGACGTACTCCCACTTTTCCTTCTCGATAGCCGTCGAGAATATCTTCGGCAATAAATTTAAGTCTCAGAGTAGATTCATGAATGAGAGATTCTAAATCTTCTGAAATCTTGCCCTTAATGAATGAATTTGCGACCTGCAAAGCCATCAATGGGCTGCGAATATCATGCGATACTCTTGCTGCCATTTGCAAACTCAGATCAGCCTTTGCGACCTTAACAATAAAACGTGATTTGACCTTATCAACAGCTCTTTCCTTCTCTGCCTGAAGTTTTTCAGAGTCAACTCGTCTCAAGTAGCGCATTAGTAAAATTGGAACGCCTATATATTGAATTAAAAGACCGCAGAACAAAACTCTACTTATATCTAAATTAAATTGTACAAATTCAAATATCGAACAATTCAAAGCGAAAAATAAAATTGGATAAACAAATGAGGCTACAATGAAAGAAAACGGACTTAAAATAAATAGAAGAAAGACATTAATTGCAACAAAAACCGTGATCCAAAGCACGTTCACTGATTGCGGCGGCATCTTGATATAATTTAAACTTCGCAAATTTTCCAAAGCATTAACAAGATAGGATGCATCTGAAATCATATACTCCATTGATTGAGAGTCATTTAAAACAAATCTTCCAGAAATTGACTTGTGCAAATAAAAGGAATGCTGGTCGTGACTTCCAACAAATAGAATCTTCCCTGCTAGATCTGATCCCTTCTTCTCGATCTGACCAGGCAGCAAAGTCAAAATTGATTTAGGATCATACAATCTCAAATAGATTTGCTTCGATCCAGATAACAGAAAGTAGTTCTGATATTCTTGTAAGGGTCTGGTCTCAATTCCTAATTGCTTCTGAAAACGTTCTAAATCGGAATCAAGTGATTCACCGTCCATGCTAAGAACAAATCGTCGAATTCGACCATCTCTTCCTCCAACTTTCTCGTCCACAGTATTTTTTACGACAACTGATTGCGGAAATTCCTTATAGTTGTGGGCTGTCGTCACATGGTGATTAAGCATAAGATCTTATCGGCAATCCGGTCGTTGTTGCTTAGCTGATGGTCATACCTGCAATAGTTTCATTTTGACCCCACTTCCATCAAAATATGGCTCAAAATACCACCTCCAAATATATTCTAAATTATTGATTTTACTCATCTTATTCGGCCAGCCAAGTATTTCTCAAAGTGGTACATCTATTGCTAGCACTTTGGGTGTGGAAACTCGGAGACAAAACGACATCATAGCATTCAAATGGGGCCAACAAGCTCCGATAGCTTTCCACGCCCGAAATTTGGAAGTCGCGGAGATCTCTGATGAGCTTTGGCAAGAACTGGGTTCCGAAATTAAGAACTCAGAACTTCAGGAATCTTTGGCTACATGGAACAATGAGAACAACTTGGAAGTTTCCTCTGGAAAGTTGGCATTCGGTATTCGCAGCCTTACGATCAATGTCACCCAAATTTGCAATCTGAAATGCACTTACTGCGCGGCCGGTGGAGACGGAACCTATGGGTCTCCACAAACGAAGATTTCTGTTGAAAAGACTTTGCCTCAATTAAAATTTTTCCTAGAGCAGCTTTCTGCAGGGCAAAGTTTTAAAATTACTTTCCTTGGCGGAGAGCCCCTTCTCTACCCAGAGGGAATTCGAGCCATTGCACAATATGTTAAGGCGTTTACCTCAGAAAAAGACCTTAAGGCATATTTTGCGATCGTCACAAATGGAACTTTGATCAATGAAACAACACTTCAGTTGCTCAAAGATATCAAATGCCACATCACTGTAAGTGTTGATGGACCGGAATATATTAACGACAAAGTACGTCCCTTGAAGAATGGCCAGGGCAGTTCTGCCATCGTCACTGAGGGACTAAAAATGTTATTTGCAAACAAAGAGCAACTGGGTTCGATTTCTTTGCATGGCGTTTTTCATGATGAAAATATGAACCTCATCGAAGCATACAACTTCTATCGCAATTTCCCGGCCGATAAATATGAATTCACTTATGGCGTTGAAGCCGCTGACGAAAAAAGCAGCAAGATCTTTGCGCAACAAATGCATCAAATTGCCGAGTATGCTTATGAAAATTTAGGCGAAGCCGGTCTAAGACAAATTGGCTTCTTCGATAATATTTTTTCTTCTCTAGACGATCAACGCAGAACAGAGAATTTCTGTGGCGCTGGAAAGTCGTTCTTAGTTGTTGATGCAAAAAATGGTCTATTCACGTGCCCATGGGACGTTGGACAAAAAAATGAACAGGTTGGACAAGGTAGCGTGTTGGACAATGCGGCCTTAAAAAAGTACACTGATTCACTTATCGAACAAAATAATTGCCAGACATGCTGGGCACGCTACTTGTGCGGCGGAGGATGCATGTTTATCCACAAACAAGGATCTGGCTCTAAAAATACAAAGAACAAACAATTCTGCTCGCGTATGCAAGACTTGCTTGGCACAACTTTATTATTCTACAAAAAATGCAGGGAAGCCTGCTAATGAGGTACACGATGACAACTCAAACTACTAAACATATTAAAAAGGTAAAGCCCGTTAAGACTACTCCTAGCTTTGGATCATCTCCTGGCTTAGGCGGTGGCAATGAGTGTATTCCTGTTAAATAGAAAATAAGAAACTACGCAAAGGAAATTATGACTCTTCCTCCCTCCCCTGAAGAGACATTAAGAGCTTCCAAGCGAAGCCAATATCGTACTTTTGCACTGCGAGCTCTGTTCGCGGTGGGGATGGCATTTCTTATCGCTCAACTTCATTTGGAGTTCATTGAATCTTGGCTTTTTGACGTTCGCGTAGAAACCAAGCTCCTTACTCCAAGTTCTGATAAAATTGAACTCATTTATATTACTCCTAATACAGTTCAAAAATTTAAGGGTCTTCCGGATGCGGCAGCACAAAAGCAACTGCTTAAAAATATCCTAGCCTCCAACGCCAAAGCCATCGTTTATGACTTCGCAGTTGATGAGTCAGCCGGCAATGTGGACAGTAAAAACAGCTGGGAAGCTGTCATCGTAGCGAATAAAAATGTTTTTGTTGCATCAAAGGCGACTGTACTTAAAGGAGAGGAGAAAAGCCTCTATCTCCCGGACCCTCTCGAGCAAGTAAAATCCGTTCCGGCTCCAAAAACAGCCGATGTTCTAAACTTTGCAAAAGATAGCGTTACAAGAAGAATGATTCTTACATTCCAAGGCTCACCTATGTTGCAAGTTCAACTAGCTAGCCTTTTCAATCCTGAGATTATTTCTCCAGAAAATGTACGTGGACACTTCCTCTTTTACGATACAGACCAAGCTTATATCGACTACCATAAGCAAAATACATTTCCCTCATCTTCATTTGAAGATGTCCTAAGTGGAAAAATAAATGCAGATCGATTCAAAGACAAAATCGTTCTTATTGGTACGGATCTCAACCTGAATGAACAAGAGTACATTAGAACTCCTCTAGATCGTTCACCAACCGCTATGACTCGCATTGAGATGCAGGCGAATATCATTGATACCCTCATTCGCAATTCAGGTCCGGTAAAATTACCTAGTTATATAAATTGGATTTTGCTTTTCGTTATCGCTTTCTTAACAATTCAGACTGTCCTTACTATGAAACCGACAAAAGGTCTTTTGATCTTGGTTGGTTCCCTGGGTGGATTTACTGTCGTTTGTTTTGCTCTCTATTGGGTTTTCGGCCTCTGGATTCCAATGGCTCATCCACTTTTGGCAGGCCTCCTCTGCTACTACTTCTTCATCCCCTACCGCTTGATTGTCGAAAATCGCCGTAGTTGGGAATATTATCAGAAGAATAAACTCTTGAGCCAAGTTGAAGAGCTTAAGACGAACTTTATCTCTATGATGTCCCATGATCTGAAGACGCCGATTGCGCGCATTCAGGGAATGACTGAAGTTATTCTGACAGACGCAAACCCTGTCAGCTCTCAGCAGCGTGAGGCTGTCGATACGATCAAGCACTCTGCCGATGATTTATTGAAATTCATCAGCGCCATCCTCAATTACGGTCGAATTGAGAGCGAAGGTGTGCAACTTCATCTGCAAAGTAAGGACATTAACAACGTCCTTAAAGAAGTCATCCGTAAGCATGAGTTTTTAGCTAAAGTAAAACGCATCCAAATCGTTTCAGAGCTCGAACCAATGTTTCCAATTCCTATGGATTCTGACCTCATGAAACAAGTTCTTTCGAATCTGGTAGAGAACGCCATTAAGTACTCTCCAGAAGACACGAAAATCATGGTCAGCAGCGAGGAAAAAGATGAGAAAGTCGTCATTCAAGTCGCCGACCAGGGGCCCGGCATCCCTGCCGAAGAGCTCAATAATATCTTTATGAAGTTTTTTAGAAGTAAAAATGCCAAGAGTTCGCCTATCAAGGGTTCGGGGCTAGGGCTCTACTTGGCTAAATATTTTACAGAGCTACACAAAGGAAATCTTTCCGTAGAATCTAATTATGGAAATGGATCCACTTTTACGGTAGAACTGCCAATCAAGCACGGGGGTATTCATGCTTAAGGTCCTAGTTGTCGATGACGATCAAGGTCTAAGACTTTCGGTAAAATCAGCCTTAGCTATCACTCAACGTTTTGATATCGACGAAGCTTTCGACGGTGTCAATGCGATGGAGAAAATCAAAGCCGGTGACAAAAACTACGACGTTGTGATCTTAGACGTCGACATGCCTCGCATGAACGGTCTTGAAGCCCTTCGCCAAATCAAAGAATTCAATCCTGGTATTATCGTCATCGTAATGACAGCACATGCGACTTTGAATGATGCTATTCAAGCTGTTAAAGATGGTGCCTACAACTATCTCGCAAAACCCGTAGCTAGCGAAGACATGTTGGCTTTGATCGACAAAGCTGTAAACGCTCACAACTTGATCTCAAATGTGGCAGCCTCTGCTCCTGTGATGGTTGAAGCCGGTCGCAAGATCATCGGCAACACCTCACAAATGCAGAAGGTATTTAACATCATTCACCGTCTTGCTAAAGTTGACACGCCAGTGCTGATTCGTGGTTCTTCAGGTACAGGTAAAGAACTTGTAGCTAAAGCAATTCACTTTAACTCGGCTCGCAAAGACGAAAAATTCGTTGCGATCAACTGCTCTGCAATCCCAGAAAATCTTTTCGAATCTGAATTATTTGGTCACGAAAAGGGTTCTTTCACAGGCGCTGATCAGCGCAAAATTGGGAAGTTTCAATATGCTGAAGGCGGAACTTTATTCTTGGATGAAGTGGGCGACATGCCTCAACTCATGCAAGTTAAAATCCTTCGCGTTCTTCAAGAAAAGCTTTTCACTCCAGTAGGTTCAAACAGAGAATTCCCTGCGAATGTTCGTATTATCGCCGCGACTAACAGACCTCTGGAAGACATGATCAAAGCGGGAACATTCCGTGAAGACTTGTTCTATCGTTTGAACGTTGTACCTATATTCTTGCCTGCCTTGGCTGAACGCAAAGACGACATGGAGCACATGGTGAACATCTTTATCAAGAAGTTCAATGTTGCCCATGGCAAACGTATCAATGGAATCGCTCCAGATGCGATGTCCGTTTTGAAAAAGCATGCTTGGCCGGGAAATATTCGTGAGCTCGAAAACGTGATCGAACACGCTTTCGTTCTTGAGATGACAAACATCATCACGATCGCTTCGTTGCCTGAGTCTTTGCTATTTGCAACTGGAACTAATTTGATCGATGTACCACCTGTTATGGAGACGGCTGCGAATATTGCCTCTGCAGGAATGTCAGCGGCGGTCAAAGCTCACGCCACTTTGGGTGACGATGAAGATGCTGATATGGGCGATGACTCTGCCGATCTTGATGGCGAAGAAATTGTTCCTTATTCTGGCAACGAAAGTTTAGATTTCAATGCGCAAAAAGAAGCCTTCGAAAAAGAGTTTATTATCAAAGCTCTTAAAACATTCCGAGGTCGTATCAATCAAACGGCTCTTCACGCCAACATCCCGAAGAAGACGCTTCTTCGTAAGATCGAAAAATACGGAATCGTCGCAAAAGACTACGTTAACTAAAAAAAGCCCCGGCAAAACCGGGGCTTTTTTTTGCCCCAAAACAATTTTCGGAACACCTGGTACCTTTTCGGAAAAGGTGCCTGCTACTTTCTCGGAGAAAGAAGCAGGCACTCTTTTCCTTTCTGGCGGAAATAAACGAAGATTTTTTTTGCAAGAAAAAGAATTTGGGAAAAATCAATTTTCCGCAGCGCCTCTAGTTTTGTAACCCGGTTTTATCCTCCACATGTAGTAGTGCGTATTTTTTGAGCAGCAATAGTTTTTATTTTGCGTAGTGTTCACGTTGACTCACCGGAATTGAATCTGTAGTTTCACCAACTCGCTCGAGGGGAAAATTCCAAACATGACCATGAACCCGTTGCCTCCACAGGCATACACCAAAGATATTCTGCTTAAGGCCTATCAATGGCTAATGACGCAGGATTCTTCTATCAAGGAGATCGCTACGACTCCGGATATCTTGGTGAGCCTTTACCTTAAGGCTGGTCGCGATGGCGATAGTGTTTTGGAACGCCCTAGCATCAGAAACTTTAAAAATGAGCTTAAGAGCCTCGCAGGAATGATGGGTGAACTAGATCGTCCTGCGATTCATGTTGGAGCCACTTCAGCAGGACCAGCGACTATGTCTGCCACTGCGACAATGGCTACTATGACGGCAACGGCTCCAGCACCTCAAGTGACACCTATCTCGAATACAGTTCACCACCAACCTCAGCACCACCAAACCATCACTCAATCTGTGGTTCAGTCGGCGCCAACTCAAACACAGGTCTCTTACACAGAGAAAACTGTGACAGCCACCACCCATTCCGGCAGCCTTATGGATGCCTTGGACTGCGGTACTCGCCTGATGATTCAGGAAGTCAAAGAAGAGCTAAACTTGAGTTCTGACCTAGAGGTCGTCCGTATGCTGATTAAAATCGGCTATGTGAAGTCCAAAGGGATGCTGAAATAGCTTAAATCCTTCAGGAATTTCAGTTATAGTTGAGGTCTCAATTTTCTGCGTAGAGGCTTCATGAAGAAAAAATATATTTGGCTACTAGCGATCTCTGGCTTTTTAATCGCTTTGGATCAAGTTGTAAAAATGTACGTCCACACACACTTTCACTTGGGCGAATCTGTCATTGTTATCCCGAATTTCTTCAACCTGACCTACGTTAGAAACTTCGGCGCAGCCTTTGGTTTCCTTGCAGAAAGCCACCCGTCTTTCCGCGAATTGTTCTTCCTTTCCATGCCTCCGATCGCTTTGATTATCATCTTGGGCATTTTGCGCGGAGTGAAGGATTCAGACACAAAGCAAATCATCGCTCTTTCAAGTATCTTTGGTGGCGCCATCGGTAATTACATTGATCGTATTCGCTTCAGATACGTGATCGACTTCGCAGACTTCCATCTTTACAACAAGTGGAGCTGGCCAGCCTTCAATATTGCCGACATGGCCATTGTTGGCGGAGTGGGACTTTTGTTGCTACTCATGTTCATCGAGAACAAGAAAAAAGAAAAAGAGGAAGGCGCTACATAGGCGCCTTTTTTATTTTCAGAGACCTTCATAAATACTCTCATCCCCATCGGGAGCTTCACTATGTACCAAAAAGATTTAGGCCAAGGCTATCACCTCAAAGAAGTTACTGTTGAAGAACTCAACCCCGTCCTTGATCAATATTTTGATAAGGTGTTTGGCAATCGCACGAACACTGCCATTGAAGCACCCCAAGATCTAGAGACTAAAAATAAAATTACCGAAAGAAGAAGGACCGAACAGCGATATCGCCTTCGCGTCGTTATTTACTCTGGCTCTCAGGTGGTTGGATGGCATTATGGATACTCTTCAGATCCAGAAACTTACTATATGCAAAACTCTGCGATTCTGCCTCAGTATCAGAATAAAAAGATCTATTCGTTATTCTTGGAAAGTCTTTTAGAAAAAATCAAAGAAGATGGTTTTCAGGTGGTGACAAGTACACATCATCCGAACAATGCCGCCGTACTTATTCCAAAACTGAAAAAAGGATTTGTTATAAGCTCTATGTTGATCCACGAAAGATTTCGTTTTCTGGTCGAGCTTAAATATTTCTTTAACGAAAGCCGCAGAAAGTCTTTCGCGAACAACATTGGATTAAATCTCTAAAAAATTTTAGTTCCAAACGATAGCAACCTTGTCACCGATATATTGCCGAGCTCGTTGTATCTGAAGTGACTCGCCCTCTACCAGTCACATAGGACGAATTGACAGAACCATCGTCACCCATGTGGGACCCGTGATTTTAAAATTGAACTTAGTCGGATTAAAAACTCAAATGTGGTGCCATCAGACTTTAGTATGCGCCCCTAATAGGTCAACATCACAAGACTGGCCCATAACTTGAGTCAACATGAGACAAGATGATAGCAAGAACGTACGTATTAAAATCCCTATAAGTTCATAGTCAGTAAAGAGATTCTAAAATTTGAGGATTTCTTCAGACTAATAATGCAACTACGTTCTCGGATCACTTAGATTGCAAATAATTTATTTTAAGTCTCATCCTGCTCTTCCACGCTTGTTCCAAAATCTGCTTTTAACATTTTATCAAGGCCCAGCTTTTAGGCGCCAAAGCTTGGGCCCCTTTGACGCTCCTAACAAAAGAAAGGTTTTTTTATGAAAACACTTAGCAAGAAACGTCTCGTAAACTTTTTAGGAATGGCTTTATTGTCTTTGTATCTTATGCCGGTCGCCAGAGCAGAAACACGTCGCGAGCAAAGACATGCCGCCTTCGAACAATGTGCGGCAAAAAATAATATCACTCTTCCTGAAAAGGGATCTGGTCAACGCCTAGATAAGGAAAGTCGGACTGTCATACAGAAATGCATGACCGAAGCGGGCTTCAAAATGCATAGCCATCATCACAAAATGCAACAACAAGAATCTGCCGAAGGAGTTTCCACTCCTTCATAATTAATTTTAAAAGAAGAAATGCTTAGAGCAGCGAAAGCGCTGGCTCTAAGCCTTTTCATAAGGTCTATTTTGGAACATGCTTATAATTGCGATACCAAGGCTTCCAGAAATTATCTTCAATAGACTTTTCTAGCTCTTGATCCGATGTGACTTTAGCAACGTCAGCTGCTTGCGCCGCTTTCCCGACTTTAAAGGCAATGATGCGTGAAACTTTTTGAATATCATCAATCGCCGGCAATAAAGCTCCGTCACCTTTTTTTGCAAGCGGTGAACATTCAGCTAAGGCACGACTTGCTGCCATCATCATGGATTCCGTCACACGACGTGCTCCAGAAGCTAAGACGCCAAGTCCTACTCCAGGGAAAATATATGAATTATTACACTGGGCAACGGGATAACTTTTACCATTGTACTGAACCGGAGTGAATGGACTTCCCGTTGCAACCAACGCAGCCCCTTCGGTCCATTGAATGATGTCTTCCGGGCGGGCTTCCACTCGCGAAGTCGGATTTGATAGCGGCATCACAATGGGACGCTTACAATTTTGGTGCATGGTGCGGATGATCTCTTCCGTGAAAAGACCTGGCTGTGCGGAAACACCAATCAAAACAGAGGGCTTCGCATTTTTTACGACCTCAAGTAACGAGATCGCGTCCTTTTCAATCTTCCAATTTTCAAGAGTCTCGCTTTTCTGAACAAGCTTTTCTTGGAAGTCGAGAAGATTTGGCATCTTATCAGTCAACAAACCAAATCGATCCACCATGAACACTCGTGCACGAGCTTCTGATTCACTCAGTCCTTCAGCTTGCATCTCTGCGACGATTTGTTCGGCAATGCCACAGCCCGCTGAACCTGCGCCCAAGAATGCGACCGTCTGATCACGCAAACGACTTCCCGCCGCACGACTCGCTGCAATCAATGAACCCAACACGACAGAAGCCGTTCCTTGAATATCATCGTTAAAACAACAAATTTCGTCTCGGTAGCGATTCAACAATGGTCCGGCATTTTTTTGTGCGAAATCTTCGAACTGAAGAAGAACATTAGGCCAGCGACGTTTCAGCGCTTGGATGAAAGCATCGACGAACTTGTCATATTCTTCGCCAGTAATACGGGGATGACGCCATCCCATGTACAAAGGATCATTCAGTAACTGTTGATTGTTCGTTCCCACATCAAGAACAATCGGCAAGGTGTAAGCTGGACTGACTCCTCCGCAAGCAGTGTAAAGCGCTAACTTCCCAATAGGAATGCCCATACCACCGATACCCTGATCCCCCAAGCCCAAGATGCGCTCACCGTCTGTGACGACAATGACTTTCACATTTTGTTTGGTCACGTTCGCCAACATCTGATCAATATGATCTCGGTTTGGATACGAAATAAAAAGGCCACGGGCCGCTCGGTAAATATCAGAAAAATGTTCGCAAGCCTCGCCAACCACTGGAGTATAAATGATTGGAAGCATCTCGCTTAAGTGATTATCAAGAAGATGATAGAACAGAGTCTCATTGGTGTCTTGCATACTGCGCAAGTAAATATGCTTATTGATATCGGATTTAAATTCTCGATACTGGCTGTAAACACGCTTTTCTTGTTCTTCGATCGTTTCGATTGTTTGCGGCAGCAATCCCAAAAGTTTGAGATTAACACGCTCTTCTTCTGAAAAGGCGCTTCCCTTATTTAATAAAGAAATCTCCAGCAATGCGGTTCCAGAATAGGGAATAGAGAGTGGTCTTTTAGTTGCAACTTTGTCTTCCAAGCTTTAGCCCTCGCAATTCCGCCATTATGGACCTGCCGAAAAACCTGTCAACTCTTTCAAAATCCACAGAGGGCTTAAAAGAAAAGCGACAAAAAAGTCACAACCCCAACCTGCTGCATTACAGTGTTGATCTGCTTGGTCTATTTTTACTTTGGAATATTCTTGCGCAATTTTCTTTGCAGGCTTTGACGATGAAGACCTAATTTTTTGGCAGCTTGCGTGATATTGCCATCTGAGTTTTGCAGGACATAATCGATATATTCCCTCTCCATACGAGCCAAGGAAATTTCCGATTCTTCTTCGGATAACTCGGCAACTTTCTCACTCGAAAAAGCTTTTGCAATCATATCTGGCGTCACTGGCTTCGCTAAAAAATTCTCTGCCCCTAATTGCATAGCCTTCACGGCGGAGGCCACACTGCCAAAACCACTCATCACAACAATGCGAATGCCTGGAAATTTCTTTCTAAGACCATCAATTAGATCCAAACCGTTTTCTTGCCCAACTCGCAAATCAAGAAGGGCCCCATCAGGAGCTTGGATAGAATTTAAAGACGGCAATTCTGCAAAAGCTTGAACTTCAAAACCACGTTCGGTGAGTTCTTCCTGAAGAACCGAGCGGAGACGTTTGTCATCCTCGACAAGCAAAAGTTTTTTCACCGCAATTTTCATGTCAAACCTTCCTGAGGAATCGACAAGCGAGCTGTCGCACCTTTGCCTGACTTATTATTAAACAAAGAAAATTCTCCGCCCATTGCTTGCGCCGACATCTGTGCCGTGTAAATGCCCAGACCATTGCCATGTTCTTTATCTGTTGCAAAGGGTTCGCCTAATCTTGAGATGATCTCTCGTGAAAGGCCTTTTCCCGCGTCAATCACTTCCAATGATAAAGTTTGTCCTTCGGTGAAAAGTCGCAAAGAAATAGCTTCTTTAAAATTTGAAGCCTCAGCTGCATTGTCTAAAAGATCAAAAAGAGTTTGTGAAAATGCCAAGGCTTGAATCTGGCAAAAAACTTCTTCCTCTTGAAAGTGAGTTTCCACTGCCACTTGAGGATTGTCTTGTTTCCAGGCTTTAAGAATATCCGACACCAAAGACTTCACTTTGATCTTCTGAAGGTCTCCGCCTGTTGAATTGGAAAAAACCCCAGCCATATGATGAAAAACCGAAATGCACTCACTTAAAGATTCTTGAGCCTGTGACAATTCATTTTGAATTTCCGGTTGTTGCGCGGACTTACGAGCGGCGCGATCCATACGAAGCTTCAAGGCATTCAAAGGCGTGGCCATTTGATGGGAAAAACCCGCCGTCAATGCTCCCAGGGATTTCAGGCGATCCGCCTTCAGCTGACGTTCTTGCAAAGAACGTATGCGCTTTTCTTGTTTTTCCAAAAGGTTTGCAAAAAGATAGGCCACGATCCATGCAACGATGATCACAGTCCATTGAGCTAAGAATTGGAAATACAATTCTCTGGTATCAACATTCACGGTCATCTTGGCGTCTTGAAATGTCTCTGACTGCAGAATCGATAATAACAAGAGCACCAAGAAACCAAAGATCAAACTGCGATAGCCGCGCAAAAGCATTCCCCCTAGGAACGCATGAATGCACAACACGAAGACAAAAGGATTGTTGGCTGAGCCACTGACAAATAACAACCCAGTCGCAGCTAAAAGATCGACAGATAATTGCACAAATAAAATTCGTGACTCTTGCGATGCTGACGGTTTGCTCCAAATCCCTTGAGTCAAACCATTAAAGACCGCAAGCAAAGCAATCACCGCCATCAAAAAAGGCATCTGCGTCTTTTGTAAATAACCTACTTGAAGTAAGGGAACAGCCCCAAATATCAAACCGACAATGGCAATCCAACGAAAGTGAATCACCCCTTGAATACGGGTTGCCGATTCGGGCCAAAAGACTCTTAAAAAGCTTGTCATCATGCTCCCTTACATAGTCGAGCTAAGGAACCCCCGCAAGGAACCTTTTCGTGCGCAACACGAAGTTGCTTACGCAGTGTTTCTATTAATTTTATTGCAAGTAACTTGCAACTAGCATAACACCATTTGAAACAAGTTGATCTTCAAAAGCAGAGGTTCACACTGGCTTTTGAAGTGAGACTCAAGAAACCCACAGACAGTAGGAAACATGCGCAAGTTTTTAGGTTTACTTATCTTCATAGCCCTCACTCCCAAAGCATTTGCCCAGACGCAAGCTCCCCTGGTGCAGAACTTAAATTTTTCTGCCGCGATCGATGCCGTTGCCCCCATGGACTTCGATGATTCCAGTGACAATCAGCTGCAAATTCGCTCTGCTGAATTTATGCTTTATGGCGCTGTGGATCCCTACTTCGATGCTTTGATCAACTTCGCAGCTCACAATGAAAATGGCGAATACAAGGCCGAGCTTCATGAGGGATATATCAGTTCAACGAAATTATTCCCGGGCTTTCGCTTTAAAGCGGGAACTTTCTTCTTGGGAGTTGGACGCCTGAATCAATTCCATCAACATGATTGGCCCTTTATTTCTGCTCCCCGCGTGCAAAAAGAATTCTTCGCAGAGGAAGGTATTCACGATACCGGTTTAGAAATGAGCTATCTTCTTCCGACAGATAGCTATTGGGATATCACCATGGGCGTAACGGATGGATATCAATGGGGCGAAAAAAGTGTCAGAGCAAAACCTGACAGCCCCGTTGTCTACATTCATCCCATCACTTTTCTTGATCTGGGAACTGACAAGGGTTTGCAAATGGGCGCGACTTATTTAAGTCGTTCTGATTCTCAAGGTTTGTGGACTCAGCTAACTGGTTTGGATTTCGTATTCAAACAAAAAGAAGGCAAATTCAATCGCTGGTTCTTTCAATCAGAAATTTGGTATCAAAATCAAAATAGCGCAAAAACAAATCGCAGCGAAGAAATTGGCGCTTATATTTATCCAGAATATGGCTTTAATGAAAACTGGGCCTTCGGTCTTCGCGTAGATGCATTTACTGATTTATCTCAAAATTTCGAAGGCACGAACGACAGACAAAAAAACTTGGATTACGCCTTTGTGCCGACACTGACATTTAAAACCAGTGAGTTCTCAACTTGGCGAATCGCTTACACGCATGAAGTTCAGAATGTTGCGCAAGAAGCGGATAAAATCGACAGAAAGTTAGAGCTTCAATTCATCGCTATCCTGGGCGCACATCCTGCCCACGCGTTTTAGAAAGGTTCACACATGAAAAATATCTTACTAGCCTTATCATTCGTATTCGCATCGACCACTGCAACTTTGGCCCAAGCAAAAATCAAAGTGGTGGCAACGTTGCCTGACGTCGCTGAGGTTGTTCGTGCCATTGGCGGCAATGAAGTCGAAACGTCTTCTTTGCTTTCGGGCAGTGAAGACCCACATTACTCAGATGCTCGTCCTGACTATATCCTTAAAGTTCGCAAGGCTGATGTCGTATGCGCCATCGGACTGGATCTTGAAATTGGTTGGCTACCAAAAGTTATGGATAAAGCCGGAAATGCCAAAGTCCAACCCGGTGGATTGGGTTTTTGTGAACTGGGTCGCACCGTAAAGCCTTTGGAAGTTCCATCGGGAGTTGTCGATCGTTCATTAGGTGACGTTCATCCTCATGGCAATCCTCATTTCTCTACAGATCCTTTGAAACTTGCAGAAGCAGGTACCGAGGTGTTGAAGGTTCTTTCCGCAGTCGCTCCTGACAAAATATCTGTGTTTGAGAAAAATTATGATACTTTCAAAAAACAGATGACCGCTCTTCATGATGCAACTCAGAAGAAAATAAAAAAAGAAAAGGTCATGGAGTACCACAAAGAGTTCACTTACTTCTTTGCAACCTACGGTCTAGAGTCAGCTGGATCCTTAGAAGAGAAGCCAGGCATGCCTCCTTCTGCTGCCCGCATTGCTCAAGTGGCAAATGCAGCCAAAGCCAATAAGGTAACGGTGTTGTTTGCAACAGCCTCTGCTCCGCATGCTACTTTGGAAAGGTTCCATGAACTTTCAGGAATTCCAGTGGTGACCGTTCCTTCGTATATCCAAACAACTGGTGATGCTAAAACGATTGAGGGATTGCAAAATCTGTTGGTAAAATCTCTTCCATAAGGCAGAGGCATGGCAAAACTACTTGAAGTTCGAAATCTACAAGCATTCAGTCGCGAAGGCGTCATACTTTCACCGACTGTTCAATTTGAACTTCAAGAAGGAGAAGTGCTTTTCCTTCGCGGTGAAAATGGCGCGGGAAAAAGTACTATCTTAAAAACTATCCTAGGGTTGCATAAATATTTTAGCGGCACCTTTCATTTCTCAGCCCAGCCTTCCGAAGTTCAATACCTTCCCCAGCTTGGAAATTTGAATTTTCATCTGCCTCTGACCTTGGCGGATATGCTTGAGGGCAAAGTCGATTCGCCCCTTCTTGCCGGTCTGGATCTTTCAAAAAAATGGAACACAGCCAGCGGCGGAGAAAGACAAAAGATTCTTTTCACTTCCGCACTTATGAAAAAACCGCGCGTTCTTCTTCTGGATGAGCCTTTTAATCACGTCGATAAAGAAGCCAGCCA